>JAIVJN010000193.1 GCA_020200025.1 Acidobacteriota bacterium
CTCGTATACCGAGCCGCATGGGAGAAGGATCTCGGCGCCGAGCGCATCACCGTGTCCGCCGCAATGGCCAAGAGCTTTGCCACCGAGGCCGCGCAGCGAATCGTCGACGCCGCCGTCCAGATCGTCGGCGGCCGCGGAGTGCTGGTGGGTCATCCCGTCGAATATCTCTACCGCTCCGTTCGCGCACTGCGCATCTACGAAGGCGCCACCGACGTGCAGCGGCTCATCATTGGCGCGGCGCTGCTCGCCGACTCATGACGCGTCCGCTCCGCATCGTCTGTGTCGGCGCTGGACCGGCCGGCCTCTATTTCGCACTGCTCATGAAGCGCGCCGACCCGGCGCACGATATTCGCGTGGTCGAGCGAAACCGCGCCGACGATACCTTCGGCTTCGGCGTGGTGTTTTCAGACGCGACGATGGCGGCCGTGGCCGAGGCGGATGCTGAGGCGTATCAGGCGATCGCAGACGAGCTCGTGCACTGGGACGACATCGCCGTGCATTACCGTGGCGAGATTGTGACGTCGACAGGGCATGGGTTCAGTGGCATCAGCCGACATTCGCTGCTGCGCGTGCTGCAAGCTCAGGCTCGCCGGGCAGGCGTCGTGCTGGAATTCGAACGGGACATCGACAGCCTCGCGCCCTTCGAGGACGTCGATTTGATCGTTGCCGCTGATGGCGTGAATAGCACCGTACGGCGGCTGCTTGCCGAGCACCTGACCGCAGACGTCGATCAACGCCCGAATCGATTCATCTGGCTCGGCACGACGAAGCCGTTCCAGGCTTTTACGTTCTATTTCCGTGAGACAGATCACGGGCTCTGGCGTGTTCACGCGTATCAGTACGGTCCCGCCCGGTCGACCTTCATCGTCGAGTGTCGTGACGAGACATGGTGCGCCGCCGGTCTGGACGGCGCGACCGAAGCGGAGAGCGCGCGGTTCGTGGAGCAGCTGTTTCGCGACGAGCTGCAAGGTCATCCGCTCATCACGAATCGCAGCGTATGGCGTCAGTTTCCCACCCTGCGCATCACGCCCTGGTCGATCGGCAATGTCGTCCTGCTCGGCGACGCCGCGCATACAGCGCATTTCTCCGTCGGGTCCGGCACGCGCATGGCCATGGAGGACGCCGCTCGATTACGCGACGCCCTCGTGGGGACGCTGGGGGGGCGAGTCGCGGACGGGGATTCTTCACCCTGTAGGCCGGAGAGCAGTAAGGACGGTGAGATACGGCGAGGGCGCATCACCAGTGCGCTCACCGCTTACGAGACGAGTCGCCGGCCGCAAGTCGAAAGCCTGCAGCGCGCCGCGCAGGCGTCGTTGCAATGGTTCGAGGATACCGAGCGCTACATGCAGCTCGACCCGGTCCAGTTTACGTTCACGCTGCTGACGCGGTCGCTGCGCATCACGCACGAGGATTTGCGAAAGCGGGATCCGGCGTTTCTGGCGCGCGTCGATGAAGCGGTCGCCACCGCAGCGGCACGTCAGGTCGGGCAGAAAAACGAAACCGGGTTTCGTTCTCCTCCGCCCATGTTCACGCCGTTTCGCTTACGCGACCTGATCGTGCCGAACCGGGTCGCGGTGTCGGCGATGTGCCAATACGTCGCTGAAGACGGAACGGTGGGCGACTGGCACGTCGTCCATCTCGGCAGCCGAGCCATCGGCGGCGCCGGCCTCGTCATGGCCGAAATGACCGATGTGTCCTCCGAGGCGCGCATCTCGGTCGGATGTGCCGGTCTCTATCGCCCAGAGCATGCGGCGGCGTGGAAGCGTGTGGTCGACTTCGTGCACCGCGAGACGCCCGCGCGAATCGGTGTACAGCTCGGCCATGCGGGTCGGAAGGCGGCGACGAGAAAGCTCTGGGAGGGCGACAACGAGCCGCTCGAGACGGGATCCTGGCCCATTCTCTCGGCCTCGCCGATCCCGTACTTCGTGGGCCGATCGCAGACGCCGCGCGAGATGACGCGGGCCGACATGGACGCGGTGCGCGACGACTTCGTGCGCGCAACCCATCTTGCTGTCGAAGCCGGGTTCGATCTGATCGAGATCCATATGGCGCATGGCTATCTGCTGGCCTCGTTCATCTCACCCCTGACCAACCGGCGGACCGACGACTATGGTGGCGCAATCGACAATCGGATGCGCTTTCCGCTGGAGATCTTCGCGGCGTGTCGAGCCGTCTGGCCAGCCGAGCGCCCCATGAGCGCCCGCATCAGCGCGGTGGATTGGGTGCCGGGCGGCATGGAGCCGGAGGATGGGGTGGCGGTGGCGCGCCTGTTGAAGGCCGCCGGCTGCGACATCGTGGATGTGTCCGCGGGGCAAACGGTTCCTGATCAGCGGCCCACCTACGGCCGGCTGTTCCAGACGCCGTTTGCCGATCGCATTCGCCATGACGTCGGCATGGCGACGATGGCCGTGGGAAACATCTCGTCGTACATGGATGTGAACACTATTATTGCGGCGGGCCGTGCGGACCTGTGCCTGCTCGCTCGCGCCCACTTGTTCGATCCCTATTGGACGCGACACGCCGCCTACATGATGGGTTACCCCTTGCCGTGGCCGGATCCGTACAGGTCGGTGGAGCGCTACACGCCCCGTTTCGAGTTCCATTTCGGCGGGGGAGATTAGCAGCCCGTGGTGAAAGGCCCGCCGGCGCCCCGGACCCATCGCATCGAAGCGGACCGATCTCGCGTCAGCCGAGACCTGCCGTCGAACGCGCGGGGATCCCATTCCGTCCGGTCGCTTGGCGATGTACTCTAGCCCGATGTGGCCGCGCCTGACCGTCGCCGGCGACCTCGACGAGCTTGCTCGCATGGGCGCGTCGCTTGTGCGAGAGGAAGCGTGGCGCGCGGTCGATGTTCAGGGGGTGTTCCGCGTCGTCTTGGCCGGCGGCGAGACGCCTCGCGCGCTCTATGCCCGCCTGGCCGAACCGCCGTTTCGCGACGTGCCGTGGGAACGCACCCAGGTGTTCTGGGGCGACGAGCGCCACGTCGGCCCAAGCGACACGGACAGCAACTACCGAATGGCGGTCGAAGCGCTACTGAGCCGGGTGCCGGTCAATCCGTCGAACGTATTTCGCATTCGCGGAGAAAAACCGGACGCCGAATTGGCCGCGCGCGAGTACGACGCAACCATTCGACACGTGTGTGCGCTCCAAGCCGGCGAGTGGCCGCGCTTCGACCTGGTCCTGCTCGGTCTGGGCACCGACGGTCACACCGCGTCACTATTTCCGGGCAGTCCGGCGCTCCAGGAACGCTCACGACTCGT
>JAIVJN010000423.1 GCA_020200025.1 Acidobacteriota bacterium
CGGCGCAGCGCCAGGCCGGCGGCAAACACGGCCAGAAATCCATAGGCGTGACACGCGAGGGCGGCGCCGTACGCCAGGGCAATCAGGCCGAGCGCCAGAAAATCATCCAGGCCCAGCGCCTCCCGGTGCGTGCGGCGCAAATAGAGCACGAGCTGCCCCACGGCGGTGCCGAGCGCCCCGCCGATCGCGAGGCCCGCGCTGGTGGCCCAAATCAGGTCGACGGCGACCCATTTCCAGGCCCAGGCCCCGAGATCGTGAGCGCCGAGGAGGCCGAGTCCCAGCATCAGAAAAGGGAAGGCGGTACCGTCGTTCACGCTTGCCTCGCCGGTGAGCCCGAAGCGCAGCCGGTTGTCGTCGAAGGCGTGTTCAACCTGAACGTCCGAGGCGAGCACGGGGTCGGTCGGCGCGAGGATCGCTCCGAGGACCACTCCCACCCCCCAAGGTAGACCCAGCAAGAGGACCGCGACCGTGGCCACGAGCGCCACGGTGAGGGCCATCGAGATCACGGCCAGGCGAACCGCGATCAGCCATCGCCGATCGGAGAGCGGAACGCGCAGCTTCAGGCCAGCAGTGAAGAGCGACACGATCACGGCGACTTCGGACAGCCGCTCGAGGGTGGTCGAGTGGGCAACCGGATCGATGCTGAGAAGCCCCGACACAGACGGCCCGAGCAGGATGCCCACTCCCAGGTAGAGCATCGACGTGGTCAGCGGCAGCCGAGCGACGACCGAACCCGAGAGCGCCGTGCCGATGAACAGCAGGCCGATGAGGACGAACCAGACAATGATCGGATCCATGCGACTCCTGAACCGTATCTTCTTACAGTCGTGCGATCACAGAGTCGCTTGCACCGGATGCAATTGCCGGTCGGCGTGGTCATGTCTGGTGGCGGCGGCAAACGTCTGTTCGCGATGCATTACATTAGGATCGGTCGAATTCAGAAATCGAACGGAGCCTCGATGGACGCAACGACTCAGCGGCGTGAGCACGCCAACGGCAGAACCGGCCAAGTGACGACAGTACATCCGTTCCCGGCGAAGGGGACGTACCAGGCGTCAGCATTCGACAGCGGCGAAGCCAAAAACGCCCCGCACGAGTACTTCGACGACTTGGAGGCGGCTAAACGCAGGGCGGACGAGTTGGCTCACCCGCAGCCGTGTACGGCAGCGTGCAGCGATTGGTTTGAAAGAGGGGAATGGCAGGACTGAAGAGAACAGTTCGCGCGGCCGGTCCAGTGCATTGAACGCCGGCGGACCTCAGAGAGGGCGACGCTACCGCGCGCTCCCCTTGGAAGCCGCCCCCCGCCGCACCACACGGGCGCGAGCATGCTGGCGACCGAATTGCTTGGCCGAGTCGCAGTCAGGGATGAAGATGTCGATCTCCTGACCCTTGACCGTTCGTCCTGTGTCCTCCACGGTGTAGGTTCCGTCATGTCCACCGGTGAGCCCTTCAAGTTGCACGATGCTCCCGAGAGGCAGCACGCTGGGATCTGCGGCCACGATCCCGCGCCTCGTGTTGGTGCTTCCGTCGGTCTTCCCCTCCACGCAATAGGCGGTGACCGACACCTTCAACACCGCCGCTTTTCCCCTCTGCGGCGTCTGGGCGTTTACAGCCGCTGGGGTGATTGCGACTGCGATGACGGCGAACACAGCAAACCTGAAGCAATGGCTCATGATCGGTGACTCAGGAAACATCAGCCGGACGAGCGTTGCTGAAAAGCGAGCTGCAATCGCTCGCCTTCCAGATTGTTCCGTACGAGTGCTTAACTAGGCACGCCCACCAGCTCGAGGGCGGCTGGGAGGTGCGTGCTTGGCGAGCGCTGCGGCTCTTCGGTGGAGTCCGATCGCATCATCATCATGAGCAGGGCGGCCAACAGCACCAGGCCGAGCACCCACCAAATCCACGTCGGAGAGCCATTCCGTTTGACGACGTCGATATCAGCCACGGGGACCTCCTCGATCCGAGCGCAACCGTGTGCTCGCGCCGTCGCCTGCCTCATCATCGATGAGGTCCTCGTCGCCACTCACGTGGATCCGCTCCTTGCGCAGGTCCGTCTCGACCGTGTCGGTGACCACGTCCGACTCCTTGGTGATGACAATCTCCTCTTTCACTACCGGCCGCTTCTCGACGACGACCTCTTCTTCTGCGATGGGAATGCGGATTTCCCGCTCGGTGATTGACGAAGCGGCGGCCGCTTCGCCGCTGACCGGGCGACGTTCGATCCGGACACGCTCGATGCGGCGCGAGACCGGGGTCGATACGTGTTCTGTCTCGACATGCTTGCCGACCACGACTTCACCCGCTTCCACCGTCCGGGTGCCTACACGCACCTCTTCTTCGGACCGCGTGATCCGCGCATCCTCGGTATCGTGGCCGCTGAGGGCACCGCTCATTCGGTCGGCCGCGCGATCGTCATCATGAACGACGCCGCTTGTCGCCGCCGCGTAGGCACTGGCCATGTTCTCTACCACGACTCGGCGTTCAGACTCGACGAGATCCACCTGTTCAATCGGAACGCGGACCAGCCTGCCGTCCTCGCCCGACCTGTGCAGCTCTACCTCCAGAAAGCTGACCTTCATCGTAGACGTATCCACAATCAGGTCTCGTACTTCACCAATGCGACTTCCCGTCCCCTCGACGACCGTCCATCCGGTGACGTCAGGGTCTTCTGAAGAGACCTGAAATTCACTGGTCTCTCCCATTCGCACATATTGGGCATCTGTACTGTTCGCTTCTCGCATGATGATACTCTCCATCTCAAGTGAGCTAAGGGCCCACAGCTCACTTGCCGCGGCCCGTCCGGGCCGGCCGTCTTGCAACGTGCGTTCCGTCATGCGCGTCAGCAGGGATCAATGAGCTGTTGCATTCAAATGCAAGGGGCCAGAACGGCTCGCTCTGCCTCGCGGTCGCCATCGCAATCGCGAAGGCGGTCCCTTAGCCGAGCTGTTTCGTACTCGTGGAAGCAGCTTGCCGATACTCCCGGAGGGGTTTTCAATCAATCACGCTCGCGCTTGTCTCGAGCGCCGTAGCAGCGGTGGCGCGCTGCTTGCGTTGGCACGGGCCCTTGTCACACGCCAGGGCTCTACCAATGCGCGCCAAAGCTCCAGGAAGTTGCAGAAGACACTACGGACGGTCTTCAGGCACGAGGATTTCCGGCCGGGCCTGGAGGCAGTCATTCAGTCGATTCTCATTGGCCGTGACACGCTAGCGGTCATGCCGACCGGCGCTGGGAAGTCCTTGTGTTACCAACTGCCCGCGAGCAAGGTACGGGTCGTGCTGGCCCAGCTCAAGGAGTGGGGGGATTGTCCGGGAGCATCAGCCACGACAGCTCGCGCTCGCAACGACCGACGTCACCGAGGAGGACCCCCACGCCCTGTCGCTTCAGTACAAGACGCGCAATGCGCGCGACCGTGACAAGCTCGATCGCATGATTGCCTATGGTCAGACGGCACTGTGCCGCTGGAAGGTTCTTATGGACTATTTCGGCGATGAGGTTGCGTGGACCGCCCGTCGTTGGCACTTCGCCGAGGAGCAGCGACGCCTCGCTCCTGTGTCCGCGAGACAACGCGTTGCCGTGGGGCGATCACGCACAACGTCGGTTGCGTTCCTGTCGCGTCGAAACTATCACGAACGCCGCTTCTCAATCCCCATATAACAGCCATGTCAGGAGTCCCGGATGTCCAACCCGTCGTCGCCGCAAGACTCGCGGCCGGTGGATCCCAAAGAGCAAGGCGCGCAGCCCGAATACCCACAGCGCTCCATCGATCCGCCTGGATCGCTCGCCGAGATGACGCCCCAGGCGGATCATGGAGAAGAGTCATATTGGGGCGTCGGTCGCTTGACAGATCGCGTCGCCCTGATCACGGGCGGCGACAGCGGCATTGGCCGAGCCGTTGCGATCGCGTTCGCCCGGGAAGGGGCGGATGTCGTCCTCAGCTACCTCCCGGAAGAGGAGCGCGACGCACAGGACACTCGACGCTGGGTCGAGCAAGCCGAACGCAAAGCCATCACCATCGCCGGGGACATCACGGACGAACGGCACAGCACCGGCTTGGTGGAGCGCACGCTCGCCGAATTCGGCCGACTCGACATCGTCGTCAATAACGCGGCCTTTCAGAGGACCCGTACTCGGATCGAAGAGCTCTCGACGGAGGAGTGGGACCGCACGTTCAAGACCAACGTGTATGCGATGTTCTGGCTGTGCCGCGCCGCCCTGCCGCGCATGAACCCGGGCAGCACCATCATCAACACCGCCTCGATTCAGGCGTTCGACCCGAGCTCCAACCTCCTCGCGTACGCCGCGACGAAGGCCGCCATCGTGAACTTCACAAAGGCCTTATCGCAGATGGCGATGGAGCGCGGTGTGCGCGTCAATGCGGTCGCCCCGGGCCCGGTCTGGACCCCGCTGATTCCGTCTACGATGCCTGAAGAGAAGGTCAGGACGTTCGGCCAGGACACCTCCTTCGAGCGGGCGGCACAGCCGGTCGAGATCGCGCCGGTGTTTGTGTTCCTCGCATTGAACGAAGCGCGCTTCGTGACCGGAGAGGTCTACGGGGTCACCGGCGGGCAGTCCCCGTACTGATCGCCCAGGGCCGGCAACGTGCCGCGACAGAAGAGAACGAGGGCGCCAGATCGATCCTGCCTTCCTGCCTTTTCGCACCACGTTCGACTGTTCATCGACCGCGGACGGCAAGAACATTATGATTCGCCGACCTTGTTGTTCGCGGTCACGATCCAGGGTGAAACATGAGTGATGTCGACCAAGTTCTCGCCCGGATGGAGACTGACTACGATTTCTACCTCGCCGTGCGCGGCCAACCCGCGGCGGGCCCTCTCTTCGTTCGAGCTGAGCAGTGATGACGTCGAGGCGTTCGCCCAGTCGGGCGTGTCGCTCTGGAGCCTCGTGCTGAGTCACACGTCGCGGGACGTTGTAGAGGCACCGGACGGCGGACTGCCGCCACCGCCCCCTCCGTTCGTGGTGCATTATTCGATACCGATCGGTTTCGAACAATCGCGTAGTGACCGGGACGCGGACGTGACGGCACTAGGGGCGAACACGACGGTGCAAGCGGCGGTGAGGACCGTCCGCAGCGCGAGTACGCCGCCCGCTCGCAGGGCCGCCGTCGCACAGCTCATGGAGCAGATCGGATGAATGCACCGGAAGAAAGACTCTCTGTGCCTTTTGACATCGCCGCAGTGGGCCTGGGAATTATCGGTGTCCACCACCTCACGCGGGAAGCACAGGAAACAATCCGCCGCTGCACAGAGGTGTTCTTCATCGACTCTGGCTACGGCGAGGCGAACTATCTTCGCGATCTGTGTCCCCGTGTTACCAGTCTTCTTCCGTTGTACGAGGTTGGTGAGAGCCGTCTTCCGGCGTATCGGAAGATGGCCGCAGCTGTCGTGACCGCGGCAATGGATCATGCGCCGGTCTGTTTTGCCAGCTATGGACACCCCCGGTTTTCTGCTACCCAACGACATTGATCCGGCGCGCCGCTCGCCTGCTCGAGCTTCGCCTTGAGGTCAGCGTTCGGGTCGGTGACCCAGCGCTTTCACGATCGCCGCTCTGGCCACAGGCACAGCGACTGGGCTTCCTACGCTCTTTCTGTTGCCGATCGGATTCGCGGCGGCGGTCTCGATCGGGCAGAACTCGTCGGTGCAAGAGCGGGCGCGTCGAGTTGACTCAGCAACGCCCATAGCTCCCGCCACTGCGCCGCGATTCCGCCCGGCGCTCCTGCATCGCGCGCGAGTACAGACTGGTCTCCCGGCGCCCTCGAAAGAGCTACTCCGCCAGCTTCATGAAAGCAGTCCGCTAAATGGCGTCGTGCTCGAGCTCTGCCAGGGCGGGACGCTGCAGGAGCCTGGCCGGCACCTCTGGACGACGAGTGATGTGGACTACGCGGCCGGCTACGCGCTACTCCATGAGGGGGACGTGTGGGCGCTGACGGTAAACCTCCGCGATCGCGACATCCTGGATCTGACAGGTTGCGGACTCGACGCGACTGCGGTGGCAGTGACGCTCACGAACGTCGGCCTGCCCGCTTTCAGCCTCGAGGAGGACGCACAGCACCCGCAAAGCGTGCTGCGCCGCGTGTCCGATGAGGCCATTCGCGCCGCCGGCTATCGGGCCGTGCGCCTGTGCGAGTGGATCGATTGGGGGCACGGTGTCGTGCCCTGCGTCAGGCACGCCGCGTCGGTGTGCCTGGTGGACCTGAGGGCGATCGTCCATCGTGAGGTACGGCCGCTCCCGCCTTGGAACGTCCACCTGCTTGACCGCAGCCTGGCCTAACGTCGGGTCGACCGTCGTGGCCATGCGCAGGCGACACGCCGACGACGGCGCCACGG
>JAIVJN010000019.1 GCA_020200025.1 Acidobacteriota bacterium
GGCAAAAGAGAAATTCGACCGTTCCAAACCGCACGTCAATGTCGGCACGATCGGCCACATCGACCACGGCAAGACCACGCTCACCGCGGCGTTGACAAAGGTCGCGGCTGACAAGGGCTGGGCAAAGTTCGTCCCGTACGACGAGGTCGCCAAGGCGTCGGAGTCGCAGGGCCGTCGCGACGCGACGAAGATCCTGACGATCGCGACGAGCCACGTCGAGTACGCGACGCCGAAACGGCACTACGCGCACGTCGACTGCCCGGGCCATGCCGATTACATCAAGAACATGATCACCGGCGCCGCGCAGATGGATGGCGCCATCCTCGTGGTCAGCGCCGTCGACGGCCCGATGCCGCAGACCCGCGAGCACGTGCTGCTCGCCAAGCAGGTCAACGTGCCGTACATGGTCGTCGCCCTGAACAAGGTCGACGCAGTAGACGATGCGGAGCTCGTGGACCTCGTCGAACTCGAGGTGCGCGACCTGCTCAAAAGCTACGGCTTCCCCGGCGACGACATCCCGGTGATCCGCGTCTCGGCGCTCAAGGCGCTGCAGGGCGACGCCGAAGGGGTGGACGGCCTGCTGAAGCTGATGGACGCGCTCGACAGCTACATCCCGATGCCCGAGCGTGAAGTCGACAAGCCGTTCCTGATGCCGATCGAGGACGTGTTCTCGATCTCCGGCCGCGGCACCGTCGTCACGGGCCGTGTCGAACGCGGCAAGGTGAAGGTGGGCGAGGAAGTCGAGATCGTCGGGTTCAAGCCGACCGAGAAGAAGGTCGTCACCGGCGTCGAGATGTTCCGCAAGCTGCTCGACGCGGGCGAGGCGGGCGACAACATCGGCGTGCTCCTGCGCGGCGTGGAAAAAGACGACGTGGAGCGCGGGCAGGTGCTGTCCAAGCCCGGCACGATCAAGCCGCACACCAAGTTCAAGGGGGAGGTCTACATCCTCTCCAAGGACGAGGGCGGGCGTCACACGCCGTTCTTCAACGGCTACCGTCCGCAGTTCTACATCCGCACGACCGATGTGACCGGCTCACTGAAGTTGCCGGAGGGCGTCGAGATGGTCATGCCCGGCGACAACACGAGCATCAGCGCGGAGCTGCACACGCCGGTGGCGCTCGAGAAGGGCGCCCGGTTCGCCATTCGTGAAGGAGGCCGGACCGTCGGCGCCGGCACGATCACCGAGATCGTCGAATAGGCATTGGGCTTTGGGCTCTGGGCTTTGGGTTCGTCCTGAAGCCTGGGGCTCTGCACAAAGCCTAACGCCTGAAGCCCAAAGCCCGAAGCCCAGGATAGAAACCTATGCGCGACATCATTGCCCTGGCCTGCACCGAGTGTAAGCGCCGCAATTACAGCACGACCAAGAACAAGAAAAAGACGAGCGAGCGGCTCGAGTTCAGCAAGTACTGCCGCTTCTGCCGCAAGCACGTGGCGCATAAAGAGACGAAATAGCTTGGATTCAGGCCAGTAGCTCAATTGGCAGAGCACCGGTCTCCAAAACCGGGGGTTGGGGGTTCGATTCCCTCCTGGCCTGCCAATCGCGCGGGCCCGGCGTCGGGCATCGAGGGACAGGCGGACATGAAAACGGCAATGGCCGAGCACGACGACGACTCATTCGGCGGCCGCGCGCGAGACAGCGTCACTGGCTGGTGGGGCCGGTCGCGGCGCTTCCTCGCGGAAGTCCGCAACGAGATGTCCCGCGTCACGTGGCCCAGCCAGAAGGAAGTGTACGCGACAACGCTGGTGGTCATCCTGACGTCGGTCTTCTTCGGCGTCTATCTGTGGGGCATCGATCTGGTCCTCAACGGCATCGTGGGCTGGCTGTACAGGACATTCGGGGCGGCATGACCACCATGACCGACGATCGCACGAAGCAGTGGTACATCGTCCACACGTACTCGGGGTTTGAAAAGAAGGTGTCCGAATCGCTGGTGCAGCGGGTCCAGGCGTACGGGCTCCAGGATGAGATCGGCGAAATCCTGATCCCGACCGAGGACGTCGTCGAGATGCGCGGCGGGAAAAAGGTCGTCAGCTCGAAGCGGTTCTTCCCCGGCTACATCCTTGTCGAGATGCACATGTCCGACAACGCGTGGCACGTCGTGAAGAACACGCCGAAAGTCACCGGGTTCGTCGGCGCCGGCGCGAAGCCCACGCCGCTCAGCCGCGAGGAAGTGGATCAAATCCTCCACCAGGTGACGGTCGCCGCCGAGAAGCCGAAGCCGAAGTACACGTTCGAGAAAGGCGATCAGGTCCGCATCAACGAGGGACCGTTCACGAGCTTCAACGGTGTCGTCGACGAGGTGAATCTCGACCGCAACACGCTGAAGGTGATGGTCACGATCTTCGGGCGGTCAACGCCGGTTGAATTGGATTTTTTGCAAGTGGAAAAGCTCTAACGTGACATGGCCAAAAAAGTAACGGCAATGGTGAAGCTCCAGATCGCGGCGGGGAAGGCGACCCCCGCGCCGCCGGTCGGGACCGCGCTCGGTCCGCACGGCGTCAATATCATGGACTTCTGCAAGAACTTCAACGCCAAGACGTCGAAGGACGAGGGCCTCATCATCCCGGTCGTCGTCACCGTGTACGCGGATCGGTCCTACACCTTCATCACCAAGACGCCGCCGGCGTCGATTCTGCTGAAGCGCGCGGCGAACCTCGCGAAGGGATCGAACGAGCCGAACAAGAACAAGGTCGGCACGGTGACGAAGAAGCAGGTCGAGGACATCGCCAAGCTCAAGATGCCCGACCTGAACTGCGAGTCGCTGGACGCGGCGTTCAAGACAGTCGCCGGCACCGCGCGCTCGATGGGAATCGATGTTATCGGGTGATCGCGCGATTGGTGATCGGGCAATCGGATCGCGCGATCGGGTGATTGCCGATTGATCGCCGATCGCTCGATCGCAAGACTGAACGATCGCCCGATGGCCCGATCGCGAGATCGCCAGATTCAGTAGGTGGGAGGCCGGACGGCCGTCTGAACCACAGGAGCAACACATGCGCAAGTCAGGAAAGAAATTCACTGCCGCCAGGCAGCAGGTGCCAGAGCGTCCGCACTCGATCGAGGATGCTGTTCCCCTCATGCAGAAAGTGAAGTACGCGAAGTTCGACGAGACCGTCGAACTCGCGCTTCGGCTGGGCGTCGATCCGAAGCACGCCGATCAGATGGTCCGCGGCACGGTGGTACTGCCCCATGGGCTCGGCAAGAGCAAGCGCGTGCTGGCGATTGTTGGCGGGGAAAAGCAGAAAGAAGCGCAGGACGCCGGCGCCGACGTGGTCGGCGGCGAGGAGGTCGTCGACAAGATCCAGGGCGGCTGGATGGACTTTGACGCGGTCGTGGCCACGCCTGACATGATGCGCGCGGTCGGCAAGCTCGGAAAGGTGCTGGGCCCGCGCGGACTCATGCCGAATCCGAAGACAGGCACGGTGACGTTCGACATCGGTTCGCGATTGATACGAGTCACGTCACGGATGTGGTGAAGCACTAAGCGGACTTTGGGGATTGGGCATTGGGCTTTGGCAACGAAAGCCCGAACCGAACGCCCAAGGCCTGACAAGGATCAGAAGAAAATGCCCGTCACGAAAGCAAGCAAGGAAATCGACCTCAAGAGCCTCGAGGACTCCTTCAAGGAGACCGACAGCGCGATCCTGGTGGATTACCGCGGCCTCAAGGTGCCCGAGGTGACCGAGCTGCGCCGGCAGGTACGGCGCGCGCGCGGGCGCTACAAGGTCGTCAAGAATACGCTGGCACGGCGCGCCCTGAAAGGCACGGCCTTCGAATCGTTGACCGAGCACTTCATCGGCACCACGGCGGTGGCGTACAGCGGCGACGACCCCGTCGCGCTCGCGAAGGTGCTGACGACGTTCGCGAAAACGACGCCGGCGCTGCAGATCAAGGCGGCGGTCGTGCAGGGCCGCGCGATCAAGACGGCGGAGGTCAGCGACCTCGCGACGCTGCCCGGCAAGCCGGAGCTTTACGCGAAGCTGCTGTTCCTGCTCCAGGCGCCCATGGTGCAGCTGGTCACCGTCCTGCACGCGGTGCCACGGGACCTGATGAACGTATTGGTGGCGGCGGAGAAGAAGAGATCTGAATCGTAGGAAAGCTGTCAGCGTTCAGCTTTCAGCTCTCAGCCAGACGAGGCCAGGGAGCGACGAGCTGACAGCTGATGGCTGATAGCTGACAGCTTTCAGCGTTAGGAGAGAGAGAAATGGCCGAAGTGAATCAGCAGCAGGTGATCGAGTACATCAAGGGCATCTCCGTCCTCGAGCTGTCGCAGCTCGTGAAGGAGCTCGAGAAGGAGCTCGGCGTGTCGGCGGCCGCGGCGATGCCGATGGGCATGCCGATGGCACCGCGAGGTTTCATCTGTGTACAGCCTTCCGAAGAACGTCTACCGCGAGCGCATCGACTTCAGCAAGATCAAGACCACCATCCCGATCCCGAATCTGATCGAGATCCAGAAGAAGTCGTACGAGCGCTTTCTGCAGATGAACCGGATGCCTTCCGAGCGGGAGGATGCCGGTCTGCAGTCGGTGTTCAAGTCGGTATTCCCGATCAGCGACTTCCGCGAGAACTCGTCGCTCGAGTTCATCGAGTATTCGATTGGCAACTGGGAGTGCAAGTGCGGCCGCCTGTCCGGCCTGCATCACCTGCGCAAGCCCTGCTCCAATTGCGGGCATACGCTCGTGGCGGATCCGTACGGCGAGCACGAGGTGCTCTGCCCCCGTTGCGGCAAGCCGAACGAAGCCCGCGGGGACGTCTGCGATATCTGCGGCAATACCGTCAGCCTGAAGCTGAAGTACGACGTGGACGAATGCCAGGAGCGCGGCATGACCTACGCCGTGCCCCTCAAGGTGACGATCCGTCTCGTCGTCTGGAACAAGGACCCCGAGACCGGCGTGAAGACCATCCGCGACATCAAGGAGCAGGAGGTCTACTACGGCGACATCCCGCTGATGACGGACAACGGCACGTTCATCATCAACGGCACCGAGCGCGTCATCGTGTCGCAGCTCCACCGGTCGCCCGGCGCGTTCTTCCACTCGGAAGACAAGACGCTCTACATCGCGCAGATCATTCCGTACCGCGGCTCCTGGGTGGAGTTCGAGTACGACGCGAAGAACCTGCTGTACGTGCGCATCGATCGCAAGCGGAAGTTCCTGGCCACCGTGTTCCTGCGCGCGCTCGGTCTGCGCGGCGCCGACGAGATCGTCCGCAGCTTCTACACCGTGGACAAGCTGTACCTCAAGAACGGCTCGATCTACTGGGCGGTCAACGACAGCCTGATGGGGCTGCGTGCGGCCAAGGACATCACCATCGGGTCGGACACCATCACCCAGGCCGGCCGGAAGATCACGTCGAACGCGCTCGCCGCTCTCAGGAAGGGGGGCGTTGAAGCCGTCGAAGTGGCTGACGCCGAGCTCGAAGGCGCCTTCGCCGCCTCCGACGTCGTCGATCCGTCGACGGGTGAGGTCATCCTCGAGGCGAACGAGGCGGTCGAGCCCCGCGTCATCTCGATGGCGCAGGAGAAGAACGTCGACAAGCTCGAGATCTTCTTCCCCGAGCGTGATGAGATCGGTCCCGTCCTCTCGCAGACGCTGAAAAAGGATCCGATCCACACCCACGAAGAGGCGCTGATTGAGATCTACCGGCGCCTCCGGCCGGGTGATCCGCCGACGCTCGACAGCTCGCGGTCGCTGTTCGAGAACATGTTCTTCAACCCGCAGAAGTACGACTTCTCGCGCGTCGGCCGGCTCAAGCTGAACACCAAGCTGAGGTTGAACACGCCGCTCGACGAGAAGATCCTGCATCCGCAGGACTTCTACGAGGTCATCAAGTATTTGATGAAGCTTCGCCGCAATCCGGCGAACGTGGACGACATCGATCACCTCGGCAACCGCCGCGTGCGGTCGGTCGGCGAGCTCCTCGAAAACCAGTTCCGCATCGGGCTGGTCCGGATGGAGCGCGCGATCAAGGAGAAGATGTCGGTCTACCAGGAAATGGCGACCGCCATGCCGCACGACCTGATCAACGCGAAGCCGGTCATGGCCGCGATTCGCGAGTTCTTCGGGTCGTCGCAGCTCTCGCAGTTCATGGATCAGACGAACCCGCTCTCCGAGGTCACGCACAAGCGGCGGCTCTCAGCGCTCGGGCCCGGCGGTCTGTCGCGCGAGCGCGCCGGCTTCGAGGTGCGCGACGTGCACCCGACGCACTACGGCCGCATCTGCCCGATTGAGACGCCGGAAGGTCCGAACATCGGCCTGATCTCGTCGCTGTCGTGCTACGCGCGCATCAACGAATTCGGCTTCATCGAGTCGCCGTACCGCAAGGTCAAGAACGGGCGCGTCATCGACTACGTCGTCGTGACGAACGCGGGCGGGTCGAAGTACAAGGTCGGCGAGATCATCGAGGCCGATGCGTTCAACGCCGGCGACCTCGAAGCGGGCAAGGGCCGCCGCAAGCGCGGCATCGAGTTCGAGCCGTACTCCTACTACCTCTCGGCGTGGGAAGAGGACCAGTACATCATCGCGCAGGCCAACGCGCAGGTGGACGAGAACGGCAAGTTCACGACCGATCGCGTCAACGCGCGCCAGGCCGGGAACTTCATCCTGTCCCCGAAGGACAAGATCGACTTCATCGACGTCTCGCCGAAGCAGCTCGTGTCCGTCGCCGCCTCGCTCGTCCCGTTCCTTGAGAACGACGATGCGAACCGCGCGCTGATGGGATCGAACATGCAGCGGCAGGCCGTGCCGCTGCTTCGCGCCCGCTCGCCGTACGTCGGCACGGGCATGGAGTACATCACGTCGTCGTGGCGCGCCGGTCGGGGACCGTTGACTACGTGGACAGCCAGCGCATCGTCGTCCGCGTCGAAGGGGAAGAGACCGCGACCTCCCGCGAAATGGGCGCCGACATCTACCCGATGACGAAGTTCAAGCGGTCGAACCAGAACACGTGCATCAGCCAGAAGCCGATCGTCCGTGTGGAGCAGAAGGTCCACAAAGGACAGGTGCTGGCCGACGGACCGTGCACCGAGCTGGGCGAGCTCGCGCTCGGCCGGAACGTGCTGGTGGCCTTCATGCCATGGCGCGGCTACAACTTCGAGGACGCGATCCTCGTCTCCGAGCGGATGGTGAAAGACGACTACTACACGTCGATTCACATCGAGGAATTCGAGATCGAGGCGCGCGACACGAAGCTCGGCCCCGAGGAGATCACCCGCGACATTCCGAACGTGGGCGAGGGCTACCTGCGCGATCTTGACGAGAGCGGGATCATCCGCATCGGCGCGTCGGTCAAGCCGGGCGACATCCTCGTCGGCAAGGTGACGCCGAAGGGGGAAACGCAGCTCACGCCGGAAGAAAAGCTCCTGCGCGCCATCTTCGGCGAGAAGGCCGGCGACGTCCGCGACGCGTCCCTCATCTGCCCGCCGGGCATTGAGGGGATCATCGTCGGCGTCAAGATTTTCTCGCGGAAGGGGATCGAGAAGGACGACCGCGCGAAGGCGATCGAGCAGGAAGAGCTCGACATGATGGAGAAGAACCTGCAGGACGAGATCCGCATTCTTCACGACGAGGTGAAGAAGCGCGTGATCGGCATGCTGCAGGGCCAGCAGTCGCGCGCCGACCTGTTCGACGAGCACGGCCGCGAGCGACTGATGAAGAAGGGCACCGACCTGACCGCCGACGTGCTGCAGGGACTGCCGTATGACGCCGTCGTCCGGCTGAAGGTCAATACCGACGATCCTCGCCTGGAAGAAGATCTCCGGGAACTGGAAGAGCGGACCGAGCGCCAGGTCGAGGTCATCCGCAACCAGTTCGAGGAGAAGAAGGAAAAGGTCCGTCGCGGCGACGAGCTGCCGCCGGGCGTCATCAAGCTGGTCAAGGTCTACGTCGCGATGAAGCGCAAGCTGTCGGTCGGAGACAAGATGGCCGGCCGTCACGGTAACAAGGGGGTCATCGCGCGCATCCTGCCGGAAGAGGACATGCCGTATCTGCCGGACGGCACGCCGGTCGAGATCGTGCTCAACCCGCTCGGCGTTCCGTCGCGCATGAACGTCGGCCAGATTCTGGAAACCCACCTCGGGTGGGCCGCGCACGCGCTCGGCCTCTACTTCGCGACGCCGGTCTTCGACGGCGCGACCGAGCTGGAGATCAAGACCTGGCTCGAGCAGGCAGGGCTGCCCAAGAGTGGCAAGACCAAGCTGTTCGACGGCATGACCGGTCAGGAGTTCGAGCAGGACGTCACCGTCGGCTACATCTACATGCTGAAGCTGTCGCACCTCGTCGACGACAAGATCCACGCGCGCTCGATCGGACCGTACTCGCTCATCACCCAGCAGCCGCTGGGCGGCAAGGCGCAGTTCGGCGGACAGCGGTTCGGTGAAATGGAGGTCTGGGCGCTCGAAGCCTACGGGGCGGCGCACATCCTCCAGGAGCTGCTCACCGCGAAGTCCGACGACGTCACGGGCCGCGCGAAGATCTACGAAGCGATCGTCAAGGGCGATGCGTCGTTCCAGCCCGGGCTGCCGGAATCGTTCAACGTCCTCATCCGCGAGTTGCAGGCGCTGTGCCTCGACGTCGAGCTGATGAAGACGAAGAAGAAGCCGTTGGAAATCGAGCCGCCGACCGAAGAGCCGGCGCTGGCGGAAGGATAGGGAAGGAATCGATGAGACCAAGTTTCCATGATCGCGGCTCCCTGACCTCCGACTTCGACGCGATCCGCATCAGCCTTGCGTCGCCGGAGAAGATTCTCTCGTGGTCGCACGGCGAGGTCACTAAGCCGGAGACGATTAACTACCGCACGTTCAAACCGGAGCGGGATGGGCTGTTCTGCGCCAAGATTTTCGGCCCCGTCACCGACTGGGAATGCCTGTGCGGCAAATATAAGCGGATGAAGCACCGCGGCGTCATCTGCGACAAGTGCGGCGTCGAGGTCACGCAGGCCAAAGTCCGGCGCGAACGTCTCGGCCACATCACGCTCGCGACGCCCGTCAGCCACGTGTGGTTCTTCAAGGGGTTGCCGAGTCGGATCGGGCACCTGCTCGACATCTCGCTGCGCGATCTCGAGCGCGTGCTGTACTTCGAGGCCTACGTCGTCATCGAACCGGGCGACACGGACCTCAAGCAGAACCAGTTGCTCACCGAGGACGCGTACCGAAAGGCGCGCGAAGAGCACGGCCTGGTCAAGTTCCGCGCGCAGATGGGCGCGGAGGCGATCAAGGAACTGCTCAAGCGCGTCCAGATCGAGAAGCTCGCCGGGGAGTTGCGCGACAAGATGCGCGCGGAACCGTCCGCGCTGAAGAAGCTGAAGTTCGCGAAGCGGCTCAAGGTCGTGGACTCGTTCCGCAAGTCCACGAACAAGCCCGAGTGGATGATTCTGGACGTCATCCCGGTCATTCCGCCCGAACTGCGTCCGCTCGTACCGCTCGACGGCGGCCGGTTTGCGACCTCGGACCTGAACGATCTGTACCGGCGCGTCATCAACCGTAACAACCGGTTGAAGAAGCTCATCGAGCTGAAGGCACCTGACGTCATCATCCGCAACGAGAAGCGGATGCTGCAGGAAGCAGTCGACGCGCTGTTCGACAACGGCCGCCGCGGCCGCGTGCTGCGGGGCGCGAACAACCGGCCGCTGAAGTCGCTGTCGGACACGCTCAAGGGGAAGCAGGGCCGGTTCCGCCAGAACCTGCTCGGCAAGCGTGTCGACTACTCCGGCCGTTCGGTGATCGTCGTTGGCCCTGAGCTGAAGCTGCACCAGTGCGGGCTGCCCAAGAAGATGGCGCTCGAGCTGTTCAAGCCGTTCATCTACAACAAGCTCGAAGAGCGCGGCCTCGTCGCGACCATCAAGCAGGCCAAGGAGATGGTCGAGCAGCAGCGTCCGGAAGTGTGGGATGTGCTGGAGGAAGTGATCCGCGAGCACCCGGTGCTGCTGAACCGCGCGCCGACGCTTCACCGTCTGGGCATCCAGGCGTTCGAGCCCGTGCTGGTCGAGGGCAAGGCAATCAGGATCCATCCGCTGGTGTGCACGGCATTCAACGCGGACTTCGACGGCGACCAGATGGCCGTCCACATCCCGCTGGCGCCGGAAGCGCAGATCGAGGCATCCGTCCTGATGATGTCCTCGAACAACATCCTCTCGCCCGCCAGTGGCGCGCCGATCGCGGTGCCTTCCCAGGACATCGTTCTCGGCTGCTACTACCTGACCAAGGCGCGCGCCGGCGCGAAGGGCGAAGGCCGCGTGTTCGGGAATCCCGAGGATGTGGTTCTGGCGCTCGAGGCAGGCGAGCTGGAGACCCTGACGCCCATCCGGCTGCGCCTCAGCGGCGAGCTGCTCGACCTGACCGTCGCGCGAGACGACCAGGCGGTGCTGCAGGCTGAAGTCCAGACCGTCACCAACAAGATCATCAACACGACCGTCGGCCGAGTCATCTTCAACTCGTCGCTCCCGGTTGTGATGCCGTTCGTCAACGGTCTGCTCAAGAAGAAGGGGCTGCAGCAGGTGGTGCAGTACTGCCACCTGCATTACGGGCTCGAGAGGACCGTCGAAATGCTCGACAGCCTGAAGAACCTGGGCTTCACCTACGCGACGCGGTCGGGGCTGTCGATCGGCATCGACGACCTGGTCATCCCCTCGGAGAAGGCGACGCTCGTCGAGCGCGCGCGCGACGAGGTGATCAAGGTCGAGGGTCAGTATCTCGAAGGCGCGATCACCAACGGCGAGCGGTACAACAAGGTCATCGCCGTCTGGTCGGACGTGACCGAGAAGATCGCCGATGAGATGTTCAGCGAGATGGAGGACCTGGATTCGGTCGGAAAGAACTTCAACCCGGTCTACATCATGGCGGACTCGGGCGCCCGAGGCTCCAAGCAGCAGATCCGGCAGCTCGCCGGCATGCGCGGCCTGATGGCCAAGCCGTCCGGGGAGATCATCGAAACGCCGATCACATCCAACTTCCGTGAAGGGCTGACGGTTCTCCAGTACTTCATCTCGACCCACGGCGCACGCAAGGGTCTCGCCGACACGGCGCTCAAGACCGCCGACTCGGGCTACCTCACGCGCCGGCTGGTGGACGTGGCGCAGGACGTCATCATCCACGAGATCGACTGCGGCACAATGGACGGCATCGAGGCGCGGGCCATCGTGGAGAGCGGTGAAATCATCGAGCCGTTGCGTGACCGGATCATCGGCCGCGTCACGCTCGAGCGGATCGTCGACCCGTTCACCGGACAGACGATCGTGGAAGTCAACGACGTCATCGACGAGCAGCGGTCGTCCGACGTCCAGGAAGGCGGCATCGAGAAGGTCCGCATCCGGTCGGTGCTGACGTGCGCAAGCCGCCGCGGCGTGTGCGCGAAGTGCTACGGCCGCGACCTGGCCACCGGCAAGCTCGTCGAGCTCGGGCTGGCGGTCGGCGTCATCGCCGCGCAGTCCATCGGCGAGCCGGGCACCCAGCTGACGATGCGGACGTTCCACATCGGCGGGACGGCGTCGCGAGTGTCGGAGCAGTCGACACTCGACGCGAAGCACTCCGGCACGGTCCGGTACCAGGGCCTGCAGGTGGTCGAGGCCAAGGGCGAAGGAGAGAACGCCGGCCAGCGGGTCGTCATGAACCGCACCGGATCGCTTATTGTCCAGGATGCGAAGGGACGCGATCGCGAGCGCTACCCGATCGTCTACGGCGCGCGCCTGAAGGTCACCGACGGACAGCAGGTGGACGTCGGTCAGATCCTCGTCGAGTGGGACCCGTACACGTTCTCGATCCTCACGGAGGACTCGGGCACGGTGAAATACAAGGACCTCATCAGCGACGTCGCGTTCCACGAGGAAGTGGACGAGGTCACCGGCCTGTCACGGAAGATCGTCGTCGACAGTCCGGACGAGAAGAAGCAGCCGCTCATCGAAATCCGCGACAAGGCGGGCAAAGTGACGCGCAAGTACCACATGCCGTCGCACGCCCACCTGATGATCGAGGACGGCGAGCCGGTGTCCGCCGGTCAGGTGCTCGCCAAGATTCCGCGCGAGACTACCAAGACCAAGGACATCACGGGCGGTCTGCCGCGTGTCGTCGAGCTGTTCGAGGCGCGGAAGCCGCGTGAAACCGCGGTCATCTCCGAAATCGACGGTCTCGTCCGGCACGGCGGCGTCGTGAAGGGGCTGCGGAAGATCATCATCGTCCCCGAGGACGGAGGGGAACCGAGAGAGTACTCGCTGCCGCGCGGCGTGCACGTCAACGTCCAGGAGGGCGACCGCGTCCGCGCGGGCGAGCCGCTTATGGACGGACCGAGCAATCCGCACGACATCCTGTCGGTGCTCGGCGAGAAGGCGCTGCACGCCTATCTCGTCAACGAGATCCAGGAGGTCTACCGGCTGCAGGGGGTCAACATCAACGACAAGCACATCGAGGTCATCGTCCGGCAGATGATGCGGTGGGTGAAGATCGAAGAGGTGGGCGACACCGAGTTCCTGATCGAGGAGCAGGTGGATCGGTTCCGGTTCATGGAAGAGAACGAGCGGGTGATCGCGAGCGGTGGCCGTCCGGCGACGGGCCGGCCTTTGCTGCTGGGGATCACGAAGGCGTCGCTCTCGACCGACTCGTTCATCTCGGCGGCGTCGTTCCAGGAGACGACGCGCGTGCTGACCGAGGCGTCGATCTCCGGCAAGGTCGATCATCTGCGCGGCCTGAAGGAGAACGTGACGATGGGCCGGCTGATCCCGGCGGGCACGGGCTTCGAGTACTACCGGCACGTGCACATCCCGGCGGACGAGCCGCCGCCGCCACCGCCGCCGACACCGGAGGAGCTGGAGCTCGAACGCGAGATGGAGTACTTCGTCGAGCCGGAAGAGGCGTTCACGAGGGACGAGATGGAGTAACACGAAGGGGACTGGCTCCTTTTCCTGACAGTCCACGGAAAGGTACCTGTCCCGTGATGATTACCAAATACGGCCGTTGCGCGATCTGATGGCGGTGGTTCTTTGGAGCCACCGCCATTTTTGTTTGTCCGGCATTCTGCCGCTCACAGCTTCAGGATTTGTAGTGTCCGGCTTCGGCCGGACCAGGACAGTCCGCCTGAAGTCGGACACTACAGCGATCTTCACAGGCAGCGGAAGCGATGGAACTCGTCCGGCGACGGCCCCCGCTGCCGAAAGGAGGATCAGAGTCAAGCGCTAGTTTCCAAACGCGTACAAGTGACTTTCGGTACAACGGGTCGCTCCGTGCAGAGACATGGGGCGAAATCGAACGCTGGCTCGACGATGTAATTCGACTGTCGCCGCCGAGATAATATGGACGGCTCGACAGCGGCAGTCGCAGGGTCGGAGTAAGGCCGTTCATGCTGTCGCTCTGGCGGCGGCTTCCCGTGATCGTGCGCGCTGTCCTCACCGGGGCCGTCGTGGCAACGGCCGGCACCGTACCATGGGCCCTCCTTGTTGCGGCAAACTCCAGGCATTGGGTCGCCGTCCCGTGGGCGGTGCCCCCAACCGCGCTCTATCTGTGGCTCTTCTGGCGCTATGTCCGCGGAGCGGGATGGCCGCGGTCGACCTCGGAGGCACGACGCACGAACTGTCGCGCCAATCGGCTCTCGGATGAAGTCTGGGGAGCCGCGCTGTTGGCTGGCGTCCTGGGTCTCGTCGCCCTGGTGCTGTTTCTCACCGTTATCAACCGTCTGGTCCGCCTGCCGGCACAGCCCACTGACGAACTCTCGCATGTGCCAGTCCTGACACGGGTGACATGGCTGCTCATGAGCGCCGTTGTCGCCGGCATCGCCGAGGAATCGTCGTTCCGCGGGTACATGCAGGGGCCGATCGAGCGGCGTCATGGGCCGGTGGTCGCCATCCTCGTGACGGGGAGCCTGTTTGGATTCGCGCACTTCACGCATCCGGAAGTCACGCTGATTCTGATGCCGTACTACCTGGCCGTCGCGGCCGTCTATGGCGCGCTGGCCTACCTGACGAACTCGATCCTGCCGAGTGTCGTTCTTCACACTGGCGGGAACATCTTTGGCGCTATCGATCTGTTCGGGCGGGGTCGTGCGGAGTGGCAGGCATCGTCGAACCGGGCGCCCCTCATCTGGGAAACAGGCCGATGCGTCGTTCGTAATCTCATGTCTGGCAACCCTGATCGTCGGGGCCGCCGCGGTTTGGGCCTACGCCGCGCTTGCCAGCGTGGCGCGGAACGAACCGCAACGTGCCGCCTTGATCTGAGGTTCGGTGCGGAGATACGGAGAAGGCAGAGATACGGAGAAGACCAACCACGGAGACACGGAGATCACGAGGTCATGGTCTTACTCATGGTCTCCGTGTCCTCCGTGTCTCCGTAGTTAGTATTCCCCGTGACCTCCGTTCGCGCCTGTAGAATGCGCGAATGACATGCACAGGGCTGGTCATCGCCGCGTTGACGTTCGTGGCCGCGCCGCCAATCACCGCACGGCTAGACCTCGCCCGCGTCGACAGCCTCGTCCAGGCCGAGATGGCGCGCCAGAAGATCCCCGGCGTCGCAGTGGCTGTCATCCGCAAGGGCGCCCCGGTGAAGGCGCAGGGCTACGGAAAGGCCAACGTCGAACACGACGTCGCCGTCACGACCGAAACGATTTTCCAATCCGGCTCGGTCGGCAAGCAGTTCACCGCCGCCGCCGTAATGCTCCTGGTCGAGGATGGACGGCTGTCGCTCGCGGATCCGCTCCCGAAGTTCTTCGCCGACGCGCCGCCGAACTGGCAGCGCATCACCGTCCGGCACCTGCTGACACACACCTCCGGGCTTCCGGACTACACCGACGGCACGATTGACTACCGACGCGACTATTCGGAGGAGGAACTGCTCCGCTTCGCGTACGGGCTGACGTTGGAGTTCGAGCCCGGCGCGCGCTGGAACTACAGCAACACCGGCTACGTGGTGCTCGGCATTGTCATCCGCAAGGCGTCGGGGATGTTCTACGGCGACGTCCTGCGCACTCGCGTCTTCGACCCGCTCGGCATGCGGACGGCACGGATCATCACCGAGGAAGACATCGTCCCGCATCGATCGGCGGGTTATCGCCTCGTGCGCGGCGAGCTGAAAAACCAGAACTGGGTCGCGCCGAAGCTGAATACGACGGCCGACGGATCGCTGTACCTGTCGTTGCAGGACCTGATCGCATGGGACGCCGGCATCCGCGCGCAGCGTGTTCTCCGCAGCGACAGCTGGGCCCGGATCTTCACGCCGGTGACCCTGAACAGTGGCAATACCTATCCGTACGGGTTCGGCTGGAGCGTGGACGATTTCGCCGGCCGCCCGGCGCAGCGGCACGGCGGATCGTGGCAGGGCTTTCAGACGCACATCGCGCGGTTTCCCGACGCCGATCTGACCATCATCGTCCTCACGAACCTGGCGCAGGCGAACCCGGAGCGCATCAGAGACGGGATCGCCGCCATTGTCGAACCGGCCCTCACGCGGCCGGAGTTGAAACCGATCACCGACACGGACCCCGCCCTGCAGACTCGCGTTCTTCGGCTGATAGCAGACACCGCAGCAGGTCGGCTCTCACCAGCCGAGTTCGCCTACGTGCGCGCCGGCTTTTTCCCCGACACGGCGCAGTCGTACGCCGACACACTCCGGGACGCCGGAGCCGTCACGAAGCTCACACTGCTGGAAAAGCGCAAGCTGGGCGACGACGAAACCTACACGTACGACGTGGCGTTCGCACGAAAGACCCTTCGGCTGACGATCGCCATCGCCCCGGACGGCAGGATCGCCAGCTTCAGTGTCCGACCGGTCTCCTCCTGAGCATCACATCTTGACAATCAAGATGTAGCATCACTATCATCCTGGCTTGCAGAAGCGGACGTCACTCTGGCGCTACCTTGTGCGTGGCTTCGCCGGCTGACGGACAGGACTGCGGCCGACCGGGACCTCACCGACGAACTGCAGCACTACTTCGACCAGGCGACCGCGGCGTTCGTCGCGCGCGGACTCTCGCCTGAGGAGGCGCGCCGAGCCGCGCGCCTGGAGCTCGGCAGCATGGCAACCGTGACCGAACAGGTACGGGCATACGGCTGGGAGCATGCTGTCGGGACGCTAATCAGCGATCTCCGCTACGCCGCGCGACGGCTGCGGGCGGCGCCCGGCTTCACCGCGATCGCGGTCCTCACCCTGGCGATTGGCATCGGCTCCACGACGGCGATTTTCAGCGCGGTGAACCCAATCCTGGTGCACCCTTGCCGTATCCGCAAGCCGACCGGATCGTGATGATCTGGGAGATGCGCCCCGATGGGTCGCGCAGGGAAGGCACGTTCGGGATCTATCGCGAGCTCGTGGACCGGCTTCGCTCGTTCGACGCGATCGCCGTCATCAAGCCGTGGCAACCGACGATGACGGGACCCGACCAGCCGGACCGTTTCGAGGGGCAGCGTGTCAGTGCGAGCTACTTCCGCGTGCTGGGGGTTCCGCCGGTTCTGGGCAGAGACTTTCTGGCCTCGGACGATCGGCTCAATGCGCCAGACGTGACCGTCCTGAGCCGCGGGCTCTGGCAGCGTCGGTTCGGCGGTGATCGCGCGATCGTCGGCCGCCAGATCGTTCTCGACGACATCAGCTATTCGGTCATTGGCGTCATGCCGATAGGCTTTGAAAATGTGCTGGCTCCATCGGCGGAGCTGTGGGCACCGCTGAAGTACGACATGTCGCAGGGACGCGCGTGGGGTCATCACCTGCGGACCGTGGGTCGGCTGCAGCCAGGCGTCAGCGAGGATCGCGCTCTGCGAGAGCTCGATGTACTCGGGCACGAACTGGTGAAACAGTTTCCGAAGGAGTATGGCATCCCCGAGAGGTTCATCGTCGCGTCGCTGCAGGACGACGTCACGCGTGGCGTCAAGCCGGCGCTCGTGGCGATCCTCGGCGCCGTCATCCTCGTGCTCGTGATCGCCTGCGTGAACGTGACGAATCTGCTGCTCGCCCGAGGTGTATACCGACGCGGCGAGTTCGGGCTCCGCGCGGCGCTCGGGGCCGGGCGTGGTCGCTTGATCCGGCAACTGCTCACGGAGAGCCTGCTGCTCGCCGGCATAGGCGGGGTGGCCGGGATGGCCTTGGCGATGCTCTGCGTGCGCGCGCTCGTGGCGCTAAGTCCGCCCGGACTGCCGCGCGTCGGCGCCATCAGCGTCGATGGCGCCATGTTCGGCTTTGGATTGCTGATCACGACGCTAATCGGCGTGGCTTTCGGCCTAATTCCGGCCTTTCAGGCGACGCGCAGTGACCCGCACAGGGACCTTCAGCACGGCTCGCGAACTACCGGGGGCGCACATCGGCGCACCAGCAGCGCCCTGGTTGTCGCGGAAGTCGCGCTCGCCCTCGTTCTGCTCGTGAGCTCTGGCCTGCTCCTTCGCAGTCTGCAGCGCCTGTTCGCCGTCGAAGTTGGGTTCGATTCGTCGCACCTGCTGACGATGCAGATCCAGACCTCGGGCCACCGATTTCAAGACGACAGCACTACCTTTCAGTTCTTCGCCCGGGCGCTCGAGGCGGTCAGGCAAGTGCCGGGTGTAACGGCTGCCGCCGTTACGAATCAGCTGCCGCTGAGCGGCGACTTCGACTCGTATGGAGTGCACTTCGAGTCGAGTCCGACCCAGCGAGCGGATGAGGACCACAGCGCGTTCCGCTACGGCGTCAGCCCGGGCTATATCGAAACGATGCGCATTCCCCTGCGGCGCGGCCGCCTGCTTAACGAGCACGACCGCGCAGGCGCGCCGCGCGTTGCCCTGATCAACGAGTCGTTCGCGAAACGCAGCTTCCCGGGAATCGACCCGCTCGGTCAGCGCCTGCGCATCGGACCGATGGACGGACCGCCCTACACCATGGTCGGCATCGTCGGGGACGGGAAACAGTTGTCATTGGCGGGGACTCCGGCGGACGCGGTGTACACCACCACGAGCCAGTGGCGGTTCGCCGACAACGTAATGTCGCTCGTCGTCCGCGCCCGCGGCGACGCAGCCGCACTCGCTCCAGCCGTTCGTCAGGCGATTTGGTCGATCGACAAGGACCAGCCGATCGTCCGAGTCGCGACGATGGACGACCTTGTCGCCGCCTCGGCCGCGGAGCGGCGCTTCGTTCTGCTCGTGTTCGAGGCGTTCGCGCTCGTGGCGCTGGTGCTGGCCGCCGCCGGCATGTACGGCGTGCTGTCCGGCAGAGTGGCCGAGCGTACTCGCGAAATTGGTGTGCGATCGGCGCTCGGCGCATCGCGTCGGAACATCGTCGCGCTGGTCGTTCGTCAGGGGATGGTGCTCGCCGGCCTCGGGATCGCGATCGGTCTGGCCGGGTCGGCCGCGGCCAGCCAGGCCATCGCTGCGATGCTCTTCGGGATATCACGGCTGGATCCGATCACATATGCCGCTGTCATTGCGCTGCTCACGGTCGGCGCGGTGATCGCATGCTGGATACCCGCGTGGCGCGCGGCGCGGGTCGATCCAGCGATCACGCTGAAAGCAGAGTAATCCCACCTCGGAGAGTAGTACACTTCCGCCGAACTCCAACGCGGACAACTCCGCCCGAAAGAGGTCGCCGTGAAGTCACTTCGACTGATCCCGCTCGCATTGATGCTGACCACGACGGCGTCGTCGGCGCAGGATCCTTTAGCGCGTGTGGAGCAGGAAGCGGCGAAGGTGTCGCCCGCGATGATCGAGATCCGGCACCACATTCATCAGAACCCCGAGCTGTCCAACCGCGAGGAAAAGACCGCCGCGCTGATTGCCGACTACCTCCGAAAGCTCGGACTCCAGGTGCGGACAGGAGTCGCGAGGCATGGTGTGGTGGCGCTCCTCGAGGGTGGCCGTCCTGGCCCGGTGGTGGCGGTTCGCGCGGACATCGATGCGCTGCCGGTCACCGAGCAGCCCGACCTGCCGTTCGCATCGAAGGTCCGCACGACGTACCTCGGGCAGGAGGTCGGCGTGATGCACGCCTGCGGGCACGATGTGCACACGGCCGTGCAGCTGGGCGTCGCGACCGTGCTGACCGCGATGAAAGCCGATCTCCCCGGCACGGTAAAGTTCATCTTTCAGCCGGCGGAGGAGGGCCCGCCGCCCGGTGAAGCGGGTGGCGCGTCTCTCATGGTCAAGGAAGGTGTGCTCGAGAACCCACGCCCGCAGGCCATCTTCGGCCTCCATGCGTTCTCGGAAATGGCGGTCGGGGAGATCGGCTACTCGGAAGGGCCGGCGCTATCGGCCGCTGATACATGGGAGGTCAAGATCGTCGGCCGGCAGTCGCACGGCGCCAGGCCGGAGTTGTCGATCGATCCGATCGTGACCGCCGCCGAATTCATCCAGGCTCTACAGACGATTCGATCGCGGAGCTTCTCTGGCCATGAGCCGGGCGTCGTGACGATTGGGACCGTGCACGGCGGGCAGCGGCATAACATCATTCCCGCTGACGTGACGCTGACCGGCACCATCCGGACGTTCCGCCCGGAGATGAGTGTGCTGGCCGAGGCGCGTTTGCGGGCGATCCTCAAGGGCGTCACCGAAGCGGGAGGGGCCACAGGGGAAGTCGTGCGGTACGAACGCGGCGCCCCCGCGACCATCAATCACACGGAACTGACCCGCCGGGTGGTCCCGTCTCTCGAACGTGCGGTCGGTAAACAGCACGTCACACGCGTTCCGCCGGCGATGGGCTCGGAGGATTTCTCGTTCTTCGCCAACGAAGTGCCCGGCTTCTTCTATCGGCTGGGCCAGGTAAAGCCCGGCACCACGTCCGGCGATCACCACACGCCGACATTTCTTGCCGACGACGGATCGATCCCTGTCGGGATCAAGGCGATGAGCGTCTTGATCCTGGACTACCTGTCTCGACCTCGATAGCCGAATCGTAAGAGGAGGTTGACATGTCGCTGCAAGGCCAGCTCGCACTCATCACCGGAAGCTCGCGCGGGATCGGTAGAGGGATTGCGCTGAAGCTGGCCGAAAATGGCGTCAAAGTAGCCGTCCACTACTACCAGAATGAGCAGGCAGGTTCCCGCTTTCTTTCAGGCGCCGATGGACATCACGCTGGAGCAGTGGGATGCGGCATTCGATTCCCAGGCCAAGGCCTTCCTCGTGGCCGTGCGCGAGGTCGCAGCGTTGATGGGCGACGGCGGCAGAATCTTCGCTATGACGTATGCACCGGGGAGCCGCACGGGCGGACTCCAGCCGTGGGTCGGCATGGGGTCGGCGAAGGCGGCGGTCGAGTCGCTCGTTCGATACTTCGCGGTGGCGCTCGCCAAACGCGGCATAACCGTGAATGCCATCAGTCCGGGTTGGACGGAAGACAGCGTCCTGAACACCCTGCCGACGCAGGCACAAGATCTCATCAGGAACTGGCACGTGCGCGGATGGACGCCCATGGGCCGCCTGGGAACGCCGGAAGATATCGGCAATGTCGTGACGCTCCTGTGTTCGGCGCAGGCGGCGTGGATCACCGGACAGGTCATTTACGCCGATGGCGGCGCGTCACTGATGAATGCTGAAGTTCCGACTGAAATCCAAGTGGGCTAAGGCCTCAATCGGAACCGTGAAGCGAAGACGCTCGAATCAAGATCCTGGACGATGTGCCTGGCGATGGACAGGTGGTCGAGCGTCACCGCTTCTATCGCCTTCGGGTGCGTGTGTGGTTGTCCGAAGGGGCGCCCATTCGGTGGCAGACACCGTGGGGCCTGATCGACCGCGCGGTCCTGGAAGACGAAGGCACGACGCTGGTGACCGACGCGCGACTGGACCGGAACTCCCTCGTCAGTGGACTGCTCTATGACTCAGCGCTCTGAACAAGGAACATCCCGAGCACCCGCTCGAGATCAGGGTCGGTGTGAATTCCGGTCCGGTGACGGCCGGCGATGTCGGATCACCAAGACGGCGCGAGTACACGGTGCTTGGGGATACGGTGAACACCTGCGCACGGCTGCAGTCGTCTGTGTGCAAGCCGGGTCAGATTGTCGTGTCGCGCGCAACTTATGAGCGCGTCCGCGACGTCGTGGAGGCGTCACCGCTCGGGTCCTTCAAGGTCAAAGGCCGCCAGAAGCCCGTCGAAGTCTTCGCGGTCTGACATGAATCACTACGTCGCGTTCATGCGTGCGATCAACGTGGCCGGCCACGCCAGCGTGAGAATCAGCGACGTCCGGGACGCATTCGCTGCGGCTGGTCGCCGAACGGTCCGAACCTACATCCAGAGCGGCAACGTGATCTTCGAATCTCCCGCCCGGGAGGCGGCAGCCATTCTCCGAAGGGCTCAGCGGACGCTCCGCCACAGGCTCGACAATGAGCCAGAGATCGTGTGGCGAAGCCTGCGCGACATCGAGGCGTTGGTCAGGCGGGCGCCGTTCAGGAATGTCGAAGCCGGCCCGGCCGTCAAGCTATACGTCACGTTCCTGTCCCGGATGCCTCGGAGCATGCCGAAGTTCCCGTTGGTCTCGCTGACGGAGCGCCTGGAGGCCATTGCGATGCACGGGCGAGAGGTGTTCGTGGTGAGCCGTCCGAAGAATAATGGGTCCTTCGGCTTTCCGAACAATTTCATCGAGAAAGAGCTTGGGATCTCGGCCACCACGCGAAACTGGTCGACCCTGGCGAAGATCGCCGAGTTCGCGCAAACTGAAGCCAACGCCGCCCGCTGAGCGGCAGGAATCGAGGCGCTCCGCATGCCATTCAAGAGCCAGGCACAGCGCAGGAAGTTCGCGGCACTTCTGGTCGAGGGCAAAATCTCGGATCAGACATTCGAAGAGTGGAATCGGGAGACCGGAAGCGCGAAGCTGCCCGAACGCGTCAAGCCCAAAGCCAAGTCGACGTCCAAGCCGAAAGCCGGGTCCAGGCGGAAGGCGAAATGAAACGACTTCTTCTATGGTCCTCCGCGCTGCTGTGGCTTGTGCCCACTGCCTGTGGCGGCCAAGCATCGCCAACGCAGCCGTCCGCAGCTGCAGCGCCTTCGGCGAGCGTGGTGGCCCTCGAGGGGGAAGCCGGAACCGGTGACGGAAGGATCGTCGAGCGCTCTCGGGCCTCGGGCGGACGGACAATCCACCTTGGCCCCGGTGAGCGCCGCCGCTGGACGTTTGCGGTCGGTGCCGCCGCGGCACACTACGCAGTATCGGTGACGTACTCAAACGGCAAGGAAGGGGAGAACGAAGTCATCAGCATGAGAGTCGATGGGGTGTCCCTCAGCTCATTTCTGAATCGCGACTCGGGCGACAGCACCGAAGGCTGGAATGTCTTCGTGACGGATCCTGCAGGGACGTCGGCATTGCGCTCAGGGAGCCACACCATCGTTCTCGAGGTCAGCGGGGGAGACGGATGCGTGGAGATTGACCTGGTGACATTGACCCCCCCTGCGGCCGGCTTGGTGCCATGACCCACGCGACCGATCGCTGCCGGGTGTTCCGCCAGCTCCACGCTTCTGGTTGCTTCGTGATCCCCAACCCGTGGGACGTCGGGAGTGCGCGCGTGCTTGCGCGACTGGGCTTTCCAGCGCTGGCCACGACCAGCTCCGGGTTCGCGTGGTCGCTGGGGCGTCCCGACAACCGGGTCACATTAGATGAGGCCGTGACGCACTTTCGGTCAGTCGCCGGGAGCGTCAACGTACCGGTCAACGCGGACTTCGAAAGCGGCTTTGCAACCGAGCCGGCGGCGGTCCGCGCCCACGTCACGATCGCAACCGACACCGGGATCGCCGGACTCTCGATCGAAGATTCCACGGGCGATGCCTCGAACCCGCTGTTGGACTTCACGCTCGCGGTCGAGCGAATCCGGGCGGCGCGGCGAGCGATCGACGACAGTGAAACGGGCATTCTTCTCACCGGGCGATCTGAAGGCTTCATTGTCGGACGTCCGGATCTTGTGGAAACGATTCGCCGGCTCACTGCCTACGCCGAAGCCGGGGCCGATTGTCTGTACGCGCCCGGCATTCGCGCGGCCCAGGACATCGCGGCGGTGGTCGGGGCGGTTGCCCCCAAACCTGTGAACGCACTGGTCGGGAGCGACTTCACCACGGTTGCGGAGCTTGCTGCCCTGGGGGTGCGACGGATCAGTGTTGGCGGCGCGCTGGCTCGCGCGGCGTGGACCGGTTTCCTCCAGGCTGCGACCGAAATCGCGGAGCGGGGCACGTTCACGAGTCTTGGCCTCGCCGCTCCGTTTGCCGACGTCAACCGGCTGTTCGACTCGGAGTAACCCACGTTGTCCGTACCCGCTCCTGTACGCTGAGTCCCAAATGCGTCTAACGAACGGTGTGTGATGGCCAAGACCGGCGAGACCGAGTTGCCGTTGCGAATAGCTGTCGTCGATCCTCCGGCTGGTGTTCGATTTCGGCTGCAGCGCGGTGCGCGGGAACTGGAGCCGGCGGTGCGGACGACGTCAACGGCGCTCACGTTCGAGTTCGTCGTCCGGGTGGGAAAGCGGCCTGACGGCAAGCCCAACTTCCTCGGGCCATTCGCCCAAGGCCCCCCCGCCGGCCGCTTCGTTTATGTCAACTCCGGCACCCATGCCGGCCAATCCGGATCATGTTGGACGCGGAGAGCAAAGATTCCGCTCACCGACATTACCTGGGCATTGATAGACGAGGCGCGCGCGAAATCCGGCGCGCTCGAGACGGCGATCGCGGGAACGGGACGTGATGGCGGCCCCACATGCGGGACCGTCCGACGCAGCGCCGGATGGCGCGTGGTCGGTCCGGCGACGCGCTCCTGACCGCGCGGTAAGGAGGATCGTATGGCCCGCTCGATTCGCCGTCAGCTCCGTTTCCTGCACGCTTACGTCGCCGTGTCCCTTCTGATGTTTGCGTTTCTCGCGGTCTCCGCATTCACCCAACCGACCAAGCCGGAGAACCTCGGCGAAATCACCGCCGAGCGCATCAACATCGTGGACGCGAATGGGACATTGAGACTGGTGATCTCCAACAAGGACCGGATGCATCCCGGCGTCATCGGCGGAAAAGTCCTGCAGCGGCCTCGGCCGTACGCAGGGCTCCTCTTCTTCAATGATCAAGGTGACGAAGCGGGCGGTCTGATCCTCAGAGGGCGGGAGCAGAACAGTACGCGTGCCGCGGATGCGGGAATCATGTTCGACCAATTGGGGCAGGACCAGACGATTGGATTCGACTACACGGAGGAAAGCGGGAGTCGAGCCGCAGCCTTCAAAGTGTGGGACCGGCCGGACGTTCCGTTGAGCGAGCTCGTCGAGAAGCTGAACGCCGCGAACGCCATTCAAGACCAGACCGAACGCGCCGCCGCGGTCGCACAGGTGCGCGCCACCGCCCCGAAGCCCGCCCAGCGCGTCTTCGTCGGCAAGGGCCGTGATCGTGTGGCCAGCGTGATGCTGTCCGACGCACAGGGGCGCCACCGGCTGGTTCTCAAGGTCGATGCTGACGGCAACGCGAGCATGGAGTTCCTGGACGGAGACGGCAAGGTCGTACACAGGGTCGCGCCGGGACGGTAGCGTTCGTGATCTGCATTTCCGGCACAATCATCGCTGAGCAGAAAGAGCAGTTATGCTGGACCACGCAGGCGAGCTCGCGGCGGTGTGGCTAGGCGCCTGGAGGTTTCTGCTGAGCCCCGCCATCGGGTCGCGTGCATTTGTATGTCGGAATCAGTCTTGACGGCTACATTGCGGCGCCTGACGGTGGAGTGGAATGGCTCAATCCGTACTCCGACGCTCGGTCGGGCTTCGCGCCGTTCATCAAGACCATCGGCTCGCTCATCATGGGCCGCGTCACGTACGATCACGCCGTGGCGCGCGGCTACAGCAACTTCGGAAAGATGCCGTCGTACGTCGTGACGCACCGGCCGTTCACGGCGCCATCACGGTCGGTGATCCCGTTCATCGGCGATCCGACCGAGCTGGTCCAACAGATCCGGGCACGTCATCCGGGCGACATCTGGCTCATGGGCGGTGGCGGCGTGACGAAGTCGTTCCAGGAAGCTGACCTCATCGACATCTGGTCGGTCGCGTTCGTGCCCACGCTTCTGGGGGCTGGACTCCCCATGTTTCCACCGGCTGCCTTTCACGAGCGTCGTCTTAGGCTCGCGCGGACGCACACCTATCCAAGTGGCGTCATCGAGTTGCGCTATGAGCGACTCGAAGACGCATCCGCTGGCATGAAGGCTGCCGCGAAGCGATGATTACCACACGTGACGTGAGCCGGCAGGCGACGTTTGAAGACGACGCGGACGAAGCGTCATGATCCTGCTCGCTGTCGTCATCCTGTTCCCCGCGGTGATAGCGGTCTTGTACTGGCATTTGCGCAGGCAACCGGATCGACGCAGCCTGTGGCGCACGACCCTCTGGATCGGCGCGGTGGGCGTTACGCGCGCGGTTCTCGCGTCGCTAGGCTGGTACGTCGTCGAACACACCGGTGGCCTGCTCCAGATTCCAGCCTTCGCGTTTGCGATGTTTGCGTGGCCGGAAGCGGCGGTCTTCACGACAAGGCGTCTGACGCCGGCGCCCCCGGAGTTTTACGTCTGGCTGTCGTTTGTGCTGGTCGTTGGTACGCTGACGCTTGTCGGCCTGGTGGCTCTCGTAGCCGGAAGGGATCGGTGAATGCGATGCGAATCGTTGCAGTTACGGCCGTGATCTCACTTGTATGGGCAGGTGCGGGGTTCGCTCAGACGCCCGCTACGAGTAGCGGGGATGATGCAGCCATCCGGCGTGTCCTGCAGCAGCAGGATGACGCACGGAACCGCGGCGACTGGAAAGCGCTGGGGGAGCTCTTTACCAGCGATGCGGAGCAGTTCACCTCTGCAGGCCAGTGGCGCCGGGGGCGCGCCGACATCGAGAAGGGCGTTGCGGAGACCATGACAACGACCTACAAGGGCGGGAAGTACGCGACCAAGGTGGAGACAGTGCGGATGTTGACACCGACCGTCGCGATTGCCGACGGGCCGTTCGAGATCTCAGGTATCGCCGGCGGGTCGGGGACCCGGCGCGGACACACGACGTATGCTCTGGTGAAGTCAGGGGATCGGTGGCAGATTGCGGCGTCTCGATCGATGGTCCCGACAGCCGTCGGCCCGACGCCGCCTCGGTGAGAAGCTGTAGAAGCCGAAACGACAGTGCACTGTCTGCACAACAAGGAGGCAGGCCATGGCAGTGACCGTGAAAGAAATTACATTGTGGCGGCGCGAGATCGACAATCGGCCCGGAATGCTGTCGCAGGTGCTGGAACCGCTGGCCGGAAGCGCCGCCGATCTCCAGGTGGTGATGGCGTACCGCTATCCGGGCGACGAAACCAGAGGCGCAGTCGAATTGTTCCCTGTCTCCGGGAAGAAAGTCACCGCCGCTGCGCAGGCGGCTGGCCTGTCGCCGGCGGGCATACCGGCGCTGCTGATCGAGGGTCCCAACCAGGCGGGCGTCGGTTTCGACACGACGAAGGCGATTGCCGCTGCCGGCATCAACCTCGCGTTTCTCGTGGCGCAGGTCATTGGTTCGAAGTTTTCTTCCGTCTACGGCTTTGACAGCGAGGCCGATCGCCAGAAGGCGGTAAGCGTTTTGAAGAAGCGTGCAAGCAAAATCTGATGCTCATCTTCTTTCACGGCGCGCCTTCGCTGGCGGACTTCGCCAGCGTCGGAGCACTGACGATTGTCGTCATCGCGCTACTCCCATGGGCCGACAGCCTAGGCGCTCGTGAGCCCGGCGGCAGCACTGACTGCGCATGATTGGCCGAACCATCTCGCACTACCGCATCGAAGAAAAGCTGGGCGAAGGCGGGATGGGCGTCGTGTATCGAGCGCGGGATCTGAGCCTGATGCGCAGCGTGGCCATCAAGTTTCTTTCCTCCGACGTGACGACCGAGGAGCGGCGGCGCCGCTTCCAGCAGGAAGCGCAGACCGCATCGTCGTTGAATCACCCGCAGATCCTGTCGGTGTACGAAGCCGGAACGGAGAACGGCCAACAGTATCTGGTAACTGAGTACGTCGACGGCTTCACGCTTCGAGACTGGGCGAGCCGCGAGCGTCCATCCGAGCGGCAGATCATCGAAGTAATGATCGGCATCGCCGACGCGCTTGCGTGTGCCCATCAGGCAGGCATCATCCACCGCGACATCAAGCCGGAGAACATCCTGATTGCGCGGCAGGGGTACGCCAAACTCGCAGATTTCGGTTTGGCCAAGTTGCTGGAAGCCCAGTCCGGAGGTGCTGACGCCACGAGAACGGCCGTCGCGACGCGGGCGGGAGCCATCCTCGGGAGCGTTCCTTATATGTCGCCGGAGCAGGCGAATGGGATGCCGGTGGATGCGCGCACCGATGTGTTTTCGTTTGGGACGGTCCTGTACGAATTGTTGGCCGGTCAGCGGCCGTTCGTTGGAACTTCCGATCCCGATGTGTTGCACGCGATCCTCCATGCGCCTGCACGCCCGCTTGCGGAGGTGCGACCCGACGCACCCCACGACCTACGCCTCGCCGTTGAGAAGGCCCTCGAGAAAGATCCGGCAGACCGCTATCAGTCTATGCGCGACCTGGTGGTGGATCTGAGGCGTGTGTTGCGGCGGAAAGCGCCCGGCGCCGTGGCTACCCCTGTCCCTCGATTGCCAAGTCGCCGACTTGGGTGGGCCATGGCAGCGGCCGCCGTTGCTCTGGTGTCGGCACTGGCGCTCTGGCAGCGCCAGCGGGGCGATGCGCAATGGCAGAACCCACTCGCCAACGCGCGGTTCGAGCGGCTGACGGATTTCGACGGTTCCGAACTGGACGCCGCGATCTCGGCTGACGGAAAGTTCGTCGTCTTCCTCTCGGACCGCGACGGGCCGTTCGACGCCTTCGTCAGCCAGGTGGGCAGCGGCGAATTCCTCAATCTCACGAAGGGCCAGACGCCGGAGCTGCTCAATGAGATCGTCAGCAATGTCGGGTTTTCCGCTGACGGGGCCCACGTCTGGACTCGCGTCGGCGAGTTCGTTTCACCTGGAGAGCCGGTGCCTGAGCGCCTCTGGCTAACCCCCACTATGGGCGGCGCTGCTCGACTGTTCCTCGACAGCGCGGTGATGGCGGTGTGGTCGCCCGACGGAAGCAAGGTCGCCTATCATCAGCCGACGCCGGGCGATCCCATCCATATCGCCGACCGCAATGGGAGCAATCCAACACTGATTTTCGTGGACAAGCCAGGCGGTCACTGCCACTTCCTGACCTGGTCGCCCGACGCGCGGTTCCTCTATTTCGTGCGCGGCTTCCCACTCAACGAGATGGATGTCTGGCGCGTTCCCGCGACCGGCGGCGAACCGGAGCGCATCAGCCATCACAACTCGCGAGTGGCGTACCCGGTGCTTCTGAATGAACGCACGCTGATCTACATCGCCACTGCAGACGACGGCACCGGCCCGTGGCTCTACGCCATGGACCTCGAACGCAGGACGGCCCACCGAGTGAACGTCAGCGTGGAGCAGTACATCTCCATCGCCGCCAGCGCCGAATCTCCGGGACGGCCCCGCCGCCTGGCGGCCACAGTGTCGAACCCTAGCGTCCACTTGTGGACCGTGCCCATTGCTGGAGGCATCGTCGACGAGTCCGCTGCGAGCCGCTTCGCTGTTCCCACCGCACGCTCAGCGAGCCCGCGCTTCGGCCCGGACTATCTCGTCTATCTGGCATCGCGAGGGGACAGCAACGGCCTCTGGAAATTCAAGGACGGTAGGGCGACCGAATTGTGGCGCGCCATGGACGGCGCGGTCGTCGGCGCCGCCGCAGTCTCGACCGACGGCCGGGAGGTCTGTTTCCCGGTGCGCCGTCAGGGCCGCACAACCGCGTACTGCACAACCGCCGACGGAACGAACCCGCGGGAGCTCGCAGAGCCGGTCGACGTCCGTGGCCCGTTCTCCTGGTCGCCAGATGGCAAGTGGATCGCCATCACAGCGGGCCAGCTAGATGGTGCCCGGTTGTTCAAGGTCCCGGTGGACGGCGGCCCTCCGGTCCGTCTAGTGGACACGTTCGCTTCGAATCCGCTGTGGTCACCGGACGGCGCGTTTATTCTCTATTCCGGATCGCAGATAGGACGGAACGTACCCGTGAAGGCGGTGACGCCTGAGGGCCAGCCCTATCCTCTTCCGGAACTCTGGGTCTACCGAACCGGCGAGAACTACCGGTTCCTGCCGGGCGGACAGCAGCTGGTCCTCATGCAGGGTGGATTTCGCCGGCAGAACTTCTCGTTGTTCGATCTGAAGACCGGGCGCCAGAGGCAACTCACGAATCTGCAACCCGGGTCTTCGCTGCGGAGCTTCGATATCTCTGCCGACGGCAAGAGCATCCTGTTCGATCGTGTGCGGGAGAATTCGGACATCGTGCTCATCGAACTCCCCGGCCGGTAGCCCAAGTCGCAACCCGCCTTGCGAGAAGTTCGGTCTAGGACCCTTGTTCGGGGTCGTTGTTTCCGTGCTGACCGCCTCAGCGGGCCACAGTGATCCACTGCTGTTTCCGTTTCTCGAGACGATCGGCTCTCGAGCCCCTCCAGCCTCGCAGCCCCGCACGAATCGGCCGTTTACGCATACCCGGTTCGAAGCGGACGTGAGTGCGCTTGGCATTCGCCATGCGCCTGTTTCTTCTCGCGCTGGGTCAGGACTGGAGAACAATGTCGATCAAACAGCGGCTTCGCACACTCACCTGCTGCGCCATGCTGGAAGCGGCGGCACTTATGGGCATGCCCATGCGCCCCGAGCACGTGCAGGATCTGATGCGCAGCCTCAACCAGCCGAAGGTTGCGTGCACCCATCCGGAGGAGAGCAATCGTGGCGACGGACCTGGACCCGATTGCCTCCGATGCCGTGATTCAGCGAGCGCCAGAGCCTTGATGAGAGACGGCCGGTTCCCCACTTCCAGTAGAATCGCCGCAGTCCCATGAGAGTCTTCCTCACACTTCTTCTCGTGTTACTCGCCCTCGTGCCTCAGGCCGGCGGCCAAGAGGCCCGGCGCCGATGGGAGATGCAACGGCAGATTCGCCTGGACAAGTTCGAGCAGATACTGCCGCAGGCCATGCGAACCCATGGCATCGACATGTGGGTCGTCGCGGTCAAAGAAAACCGTCGCGACCCGCTATGGGAGGACCTGGGCCGCGGGTATGTCTCGGGCATCGGCTATTACGTCTTCACCGACCGCGGGCGAGACCGGATCGAGCGTGCGGCGCTCGGGCCGAGCGGCTATCTCGTGGAGCAGTCCGGCGCCTATGACATCTTCGGCCCGGCCTCGACACTCGCCGCGTTCGTCAAGGAACGGAATCCACGACGCATTGGCGTCAACATCTCCGACGAGATTGGGCCCGCTGACGGCCTCTCCCAGACCATGTATCAGCATCTGGTGAGATCGCTGGGCGAGCCGTACGCCTCGCGACTGGTGAGCGCCGAGCGTTTGGTGAGCGAGTTCCGTTCGCGACGGGTCGCGTCTGAGATCGTGGCCTTCGGTGAGGCGGCCGGCATCGCGATCCAGCTTGCGGAGCGCGCGTTGTCAAACGAGGTCATCACGCCTGGCAGGACCACCCTCGAGGACGTGGCGTGGTGGCTACAGGATCGCCTCCTCGAGCGCGGCCTCGGTTCTGAATTCGACATGCCATCCGTCTACATCACCGGTTCCGACGGAATCGTCGCCACTTCCACGGCTCGCACCATCCGGCCGGGCGACGTCGTCATGATCGACTGGGGTGTGCAGCTCATGAACTTCGGCACTGACGTCAAGCGCGTCGCATACGTGTTGAAGCCAGGTGAGCTCGAGCCGACCAAGAGCATCCAGGTCGCGTTCGACAAGGCGATCGCCGTACGCGACGTGCTGAAGAAGGTCATCAAGCCCGGCATCCGCGCCGACCTGACCATGAAGGCCATGGATGCCGCGTTGCGTGCGGCCGGCTACGGGGTCATCGAGTTCAACCGGCCAAACAGCGATGACAAGACTGACGTCGTGTACGGCTTCCACCCCGTCGGCAATACGGGGCATGACATCGGACCGTCGATGACGACGTGGCAGCCCCTGCAGAGCACGTTCGAACTGTATCGGCAGCACATCTTCTCGTTCGAGTATTTCGCCTATACGCCGATACCCGAATGGGGCGGAAAGAAGTTGCGGATTCCTATCGAAGACGACGCGATACTGATGGAGCACGGGATTCAGTTCCTCCACTCGGCGAACTACAGGCTGCTTGTCGTCAGGTAAAGGACCGAAGAGAGCTTTAACCATGTCTGTTGTTCTCCTCGCTCTCGCGCTCCTGCTGGTCAGCCCCGCTCTCCGTGCACAGCAGGTCACCATTCCCGAGACCGTTCGCGCCGCGGCCGATCGGATCACCGCCGACCAGCTCGCGCAGGATCTGGAGTACCTCGCCTCCGATGCGCTCCTGGGCCGAAATACACCGTCGCCAGGCTTCGACACGGCGGCAGAGTACATCGCAAAACGACTCGAGCGGGCGGGTGTGAAGCCGCTCGGGGACAGTTCCACCTTCTTCCAGCATTACGTCATGCGCGAGTCGCACGTCGACACCGCGGCCGCATATCTCGAAATCGGCGAAGTCAAATTCCACTTCGGCGACCACTTCGTCATTCGCTCGTTTGCCGGCCCGATAACCGGGGCGCTGCCGGTCGTGTACGTGGGGCACGGGTGGACGGTGGCGGGACGGGACATCGATCCGTATGCGGGCGTGGATGTCAAAGGGAAGGTCGTGCTGGCGCACGGACCGCGCGCGCTGCCCAAAGGAGTCGAGATCCGGCAGATCGGCGGGATCAACGTCGGTGCGAATACGGCGTTCGCCGAAGCAGCGCGGCGCGGAGCCGCGGGCATCATCTTCATTCCTCAGACCAGCGCTCTGCAGAATTGGACGCAGATGCAGGGGCAGAACACGGTCGTGCGAGCGCTCGAGCCGCCCGTGCCCTCCGCGTACGCCGCGCCGCCGGTCACTTCCGTGCTGCTCGTGCAGAAGGCAACAGACGCGCTTCTCGCCGGCGAGCGTGTGGAAGGCGCGGAGATGGTGGCACGTGGCGATCGCCAGGATTACCCGCTATCGTTTCAGCTCAAGAAGACGGTAACCCTGCACCTTCCGGTCGGATCGACCACCGATCACCGCCCCTACAACGTCGTGGGTCTGATGGAAGGGAGCGACCCGTCCTGAAGAGCGAATACATCACGATCGAATCGCACCTGGACGGAGCCGTCGGCACGCGTACGGCTGACGGCGACGACGTGTACAACTCCGCCGACGACAATGCCTCCGGCAGCTCGGCGAACCTGGCCATTGCCGAGCGGATGATGACCGGGCCCCGGCCGAAGCGGTCCGTGATCTTCATCTGGGACAGCGGTGAGGAACGGGGCCTGTGGGGAACCCGCTATTTCGTCCATCGGCCGCCCGTGCCGCTCGAGAAGATAGTGGCGCACGTCAACATCGACATGATCGGGGCGAGCCGCGCACCGGGCTCTCCTGATGTCGAGGCTGCTGGTGCCACCGGACCGAATGAGGTCTACCTCATCGGCCCCGGTGTGCTGAGCGCGCAGACTGACGCGCTCCTGGAACGGACGAATCGCGAGTATCTGAATCTTCGCTTCAACCGTGACCACGATCGCGCCGACAGCGAGTTCTTCTATCCCCGCACCGACGCGGGGCCATTCCTCGAGCGGGGTATCCTGACCATCGGATTCACCACTGGCATCCACGCTCGTTACCATGCGCCGTCGGACGAAGCGCGGCATCTCGACGCCAAGAAGATGGAAGCCATTGCCCGGACGGTGTTTATGGTGGTCTGGATGCTCGCCGACTCTACCGAACGCCCGCGCATCGACCGGAGCATCCCGCCCACAGTGCTTCGATACCAGTAGGAACAGACCGCGGCCGTCCGCCAACACCTCTGGCGCGTCTAATTCCCTGATGTGACGGGAAGACTCTAGGAAGGGAGCCTGTGATGAATCGGACATCAACTCTGGGACTGGCGATGATGCTCGCGGCCTCGACGGTCGGCGCGCAGCCGCAGGAGGCGCGGACAACGACCGAGACCTGGACCGGCTGGTTTTCGGACAAGCTTTGCGCGCGCGTGAGGGATGAAACGCCGCGCCCCAACGGGACAGTATGCGTGAAGAAGTGCCTCGACGAGGGAGCGACGCCGGTTTTCATCAGCGAGCAGGCGAAGGCTGTTTTCGACGTTCGAAATCACCCGACGGTGAAGGATGACGTCGGCTACTACCTGCAGGTGACCGGCATCGTGGATTCGAAGGCCAGGACGATCTCGGTGCAGTCAGTGAAGCGGCTTTCCGAGGTTACCGCGATGTGCGGGATCCGGAAGAAAGGTGCGAAGCAGAAGTAGTGAGCGCCGCTGACTGGCTCGCTCCAGCGAGCGCGGGTTCTCGAGGTGTTCGATGTGGACGTGCGACTCCTGGATGTAAACAGCATTCTCGAACACAAACTCGCGACGCTGGCCAACGCCTCGGGCGCACGACCGGTGGAGGAGCAGCACTACAAGGACGCGATGTTGCTCCGCGCGCTGTGCGGCCGGCCGGTGCCTTCCATCGCAGCATCGCATCTATGTAAACGCGGGTACTCTCGAGCGTCGGCTGGCTGAACTGCCGGATTGAACAAGCATCTGGACCCGTCGGACCGATACGGTCTCACACCCTCGGCCGCGTGCCGCCAGACGGTGCCGGAGATAGTGGAGGAGTTCTGTCCCGCCCGCGTGAGGCTACTCGGCCAACCAGCGCGCGACGACTCTGCTCGTCGGTCGGGATGGCCGCGGCGGCACGTACAGAGTCATCGCCGGCAACACCTGCTTGTGCGGCAGCCTTTCGAGTATCGTCCGCTCGATGGTCGGGTCACAGATAGGGAATTGCGCCGCTTCGTACAAGATGACGGGGTGCCGGCCCGGGTAGTGACGTCGAAGCACCTGGGTCAGCACGCGCAGACGCTCAGGGCGGCATGACATACCTTCCCGGACACTCGCTTCACCGAGAAGTCCCACTTGCCACAGAATCAACGCGCTCCCGGGATCGAAGCGCCGCCGCGCCGCCAGAAAATCCGTGGCCTCGAAACTCTGCCACCCTCGTCCCGTCGAGCTCACGCTGATATCGGCAAATAGACAGTCTTCGGCGGACACGCCCGGCAGCATCCGGGCGGCAAACCCCTCGCGGCGTGCCGTCGTCAAGGCTTCGCGTGACGGTTGCACCAGCACGCCCGGATGACCGTAGAACGCGGCGCAGACCTGCAGACCTCCTCTGACCGATTTCAGGATCCGATCCGCGATTTCGGCGTAGGTGTCGTGCCGCGGGCGGCCATCCGAGTAACTGTTCTCGAGACTTTCCGCCGATGGATTGAGCTCACGAAGCCACTCGGCAACCGCTGGATTCGGGACCAGGTAGAACAGCTTTTCAGCCCGCTGAATGTACTCCAGCGCCTCGACCGTGATCTGCCTGACGAGTGTGATGCCGGTGCCCACGATGATGAGCGAGCCGCGGCGTGCGGCACCGGCCACGTGTCGAGTCGGGTTCATCAGTTCTTCTTGCGCGCGGGCTTCGATGGCTTCTTCGGTCCCGGTCTCCCCGGTTTGCCCGGCTTGGCGGGTTTCCCCGGCTTGCCGGGTTTCGGCCTGCTGCGAGGGGGCCGCGGCGGACCCTCGAAGGAGGACTCGCCGACCGAGAGGCCGCTGGCGTGCATCAGGCGGAGGAGTCGCCGAGAATCGCGGGAGATCACGGCAGCCCGTTCCTCCTCGGTGAGCCCGGCGCGCGTCACCTCCTCTTCCGGGTTCGCCTCGAACTGAGCGAGGCGGACTGGGTATCTGACGACGTCGCGCAAGAAACTGAACAGGGGCCTGTCGATCATCGCGCCTCCTCCGGCCGCAGGGTCACGGCCGATCGCAGCTTTGCCTGTCTCGGAAAACGGATGATACCTTACTGCGTCACGCCCAGCGCCGCAAGCAGCGGGGCGTAACGCGGATCGGTGCGCAGGTTGTCAAAGAACGGGTCGACCGTCAGGTACCCAAGCCACGGATCGCGAAGTGACCGCGCGCGTTCGAGCCAGTCGAATGCCCGATCGTTGTCACGCAGGCAGGAGTACACGAGTGCGATCCCAACTGGTCCTCCCTCCTGCGTTTTTCGATAGCGATCGATCAATTCGTCGGCCGTTTTCTGCGCTTCAGGCTGCCGGTCTGCCATGGCAAGCGCGCAACCCAGGAAGGCCTGCAGTTCCGCGGTGCGGCCCCGGATGGTTGCAGCCTTCTCGATGGTTTCCAGAGCCCGCGCGTCCTCGCGCTTCTGAGCGTACGCCTCCGCCACGAACAGTTGTGCCCTTACGAATGTGGGATCGAGTTGCAGCGCCTTCTGCGCGCGTTCGATGGTCTCGTCATAGCGCCGCGAGAGAAAGAGGACGGCCGCCGCCTGGGTGTGCACGCTCGCAGACAACGGGTCGAGCTCCAGGGCCTTCTGAATCGCGGACGTCGCGTCCGCGAAGCGCCCGCGCTGCGCCAAGTGAGCCGCACGCCAGTGATAAGCCCGCGCGTAACCCGGATTCAGATCCAGAGCACGTTTGAAGCTGCCCTCCGCGGCGTCCCACTCGAGACGGTTGTGCTGCACGAGACCGAGCGACGCATGGGCCTCGGCCAGCGACTCATCGAGCGCGATCGCTTTCGTCGCTGCCGTGCTCGCCCGCGCGAGGGATTCTCCGTACGGCATCGTCCCGAGCGCACCGAGGAGCACATATGCGTCCGCTAACCCGGCGTAGGCGGACGCATAACCGGGATCGCGATCGATGGCCTTCTGAAAGTACTCGACGCTTCGATTCAGACCGTCCGTGGTGCGGAGGTTCCAGTAATAGCGGCCGCGCAGATATAGATCGAACGCTTCGAAATCCTGAGGCTGGCCGTTGTCGCCTCCAGCCCGCGCGAGCACGCCTTGTTGTTGCCGTGACAATCGCAAATGGATCCCGTCCACGACCGCCTTGGCGACCTGACTCTGAAGGGCCAGCACATCGTCGACCACGGTCTCGAATGTGCGATCCCAGAGTTGCGTGTCGGTGCCTGCGGCGATCAGACGTGCATTGATACGGACCCTTTTGGTTGCCGCAGGAGCCGCCGGGAGTACCAGCACGGATCCTTCGAGAACGGCGTCCACGCCGAGTGTCCTCGCGATCTCCGGCAGCGATCTGGACGAACGCTTGAACGTCATGATCGAGGTGCGCGAAATCACGGCGAGACCGGGTAATCGTCCAAGCCTCGCGATGAGCTCCTCGGTCATGCCGTCGGCGAAGTACTCCTGCGACGGATCGCCCGATAGGTTGACGAGCGGGAGGACGGCAACCGAGTGGATAACACCGGGGACGGACGTACGGGGAGGGCTGCCGTTGAACGTTGTCCAGAAGAAGGCCGCGAGCGCCCCGATGACTGCGAGTATGGCCGCGATCGCGCTGCGTTGCCACGTAATGAACTTACCTCCCGGCGCGGGCGTCGAGACTGTTTCCTGGGCTCGGAGCGCCGCGGCATCCTCGAGTGCCCGCACGAGATCGGCCTCCAGCTCCCCAACGCTGCCGTACCGCTGTACAGCGTCGGTCGAAAT
>JAIVJN010000424.1 GCA_020200025.1 Acidobacteriota bacterium
GTATTGATCCTCTTGCGCGTGAATCTGCGCGAGCCATTTTACGTTCGGCGCGCCGTACCATCCAGGCACGACGAGCCGCAAAGGAGCGCCCTGATGCTTGGTGAGTGGCTCACCGTTCAGCGCATGGGCCAGGAAGGGCTCGGGCGAGAGGGCCTTCTCGCGCGTGAGACTACGACCGTACTGCTGCTCGACCTGATACTTCTGCGCGCGGAACTCCACCTCCTCGGGGCCCTTATCGGCACCGAAGAAGACGAACTCGCGCGCGTTCGGCTTCACGCCGGCGCGATCGAGGACGGCGCGCAGTGGAACACCCGTCCACCGACCATTGCTGCACAGCCCCTGAATGGGACGCCGGTTACCCGAGCATTCGAAGCCGGCAACGAGCTCGGCCGTGCCCATCCGGCGCAGCTCGTCGAGCGACAGCGCGGTGGGGCGATCGACCAGCCCTGACACCTTCAGGCGAAATGCCGTGGGGTCGACGTCCGGATGTCCGTAGTGTTGGGTCGTGAAAAACTGATCGGCCGGCGTCAACGGGCCCTCGATCTTTCGCAGATCGAGAAGCCGCCTGTCCGCGGCTGGTGTCGGGTTGAAGTTGTCGGGCAGATCGGTGAACGGCACCACGACCTCGCCTTGCGCCAGGGCTGGAAGCGCCCACTCGGGCAGGCCCACCATGCCCAGTCCGGCCATCGCCAAGCTTCCCTTCAGCACATCCCGACGCGTGGTGCGGTTCATCATGGTGGTTCCCTTCCGTGCGTTCTTATCACGAGCCGACGTAGAGGCGCCACCCATTCTACCCGGCGGCCTTGGCTGGTCTCGACCGACGCCGCATATATGCGGGTGATAACGTACGGAGATGGAAATCGCGCCGGGCGCGTTTCATCTCCGGCAATTTCTACCCGTCGCCGCCCAGCGTGCGCTCCTCGATCGGTGCCAGTCGCTGCTCGACGGAGACGTGCCCGGTTACGTCCCGACCGTCCGCGGCGGCGGCAAGATGCACGTGCGAATGCTCTGCCTGGGACGTCACTGGAATGGCCAGACCTATCGCTACGAGCCGACGCGCGCCGACTTCGACAACCTTCGAGCGCCGTCGCTGCCGAGCGAGCTCCGCGATCTGGCGAGCGAGATCGCAACGGCATGTGGCATGACGCTCGAGCCAGATATCTGCATTCTCAACTACTACGACCACGAGGGCCGGATGGGGTTGCACCAGGACAAGGACGAAGGCGCGCGGTCGATTGCTGCAGGCGTGCCCGTCGTGTCGGTATCGCTCGGCGACACCGCACGATTCCTCTTCGGCGGAACACGGCGGCGCGATCCGGTCGAGGCCCTCATGCTCGAGTCCGGCGACGCGTTCGTGTTCGGCGGGCCCTCACGCCTGCGCTATCACGGCGTGTCGCGTATCGTTCCTCAGACGGCGCCATCGGCGCTCGGCATCGACGGCCGGTTCAACCTGACGTTTCGCCAGTACGACCTCGACGGCGCATAGTGGCGCTCACGCGCGGCCGGCAAACTCTTTCGTCTCGGTGTGCACCTTCACCTTCTCCCCTTCTCTGATGAACAGCGGGACGCGAATCTCGAGGCCGGTTTCGAGCGTCGCCGGCTTGGTCACGCCGCCGCTGGCCGTGTCGCCGCGAACCCCCGGCTCGGTGGCCGTGACCGAGAGCTCGACGATGGGAGGCAACTGAATGCCGATGGGGCGGCTATTGAACCGCTGGATCTGCACGAGCACGTTATCGGACAGCAGCAGTCCTTCGTCTCCGAGCGTATCGTCGGCAAGCGTCAGCGTGTCGAAGGTGGTTTGGTCCATGAAGTGGAAGCCATCGCCGTCGCGATACAAGTATGTCGCGGCGATCACGTCGAGATCGGGTTCCCTGAACTTGTCCCCCGCCTTGAACGTCTTGTCGAAGACCGCGCGCGTGAGGAGATTGCGCATCTTGATCCGGACCAAGGTCTGGCCCCCCCTGGCGGTGGGCTTCGAGATCTCGACGTCGAGACAGTGATACGGCGCCTCTTCGAACTCGAAATACATCTTTCGCTTGATCCCGATCGCTTCGATCAAGGCCGCCATGCTGTTCCTTGTTCCCCATTCATTCTGTCATCTCGGAGTCGAGAAATGTGCGGCGCCAAGCAACCTGGTTGCCTCGTCTCAGGTGTTGTCATTCCGTGCGACGTGAGTGCGGGCCAAGATAAGCCACGAGCCCGCCGACAAGATGATGCGTGACGAGAGGGGTACGCGCCGAGCCTCCGGCAATGGTGACGCGCTGCACGCTACGCGACAGCTTGTATTCAGCCACAACATACAGCGGCCCTGCCAGTCGACGCTCGACACCCGCTGCCGCCTGCGTGCTGAGCGCGCCCCATTCGTAGCCCTCGTACGCGATGCCATCGATGGCGCTCTCGGGATGCGGCACGGAGCCGCCGAGTCCCAGGCGGCCCACCACTAGGGTCGAGGGCCGGTCGTCGTTCGTTCGCCACCGCAGCGGGCGGCGAGCCACGGCGTTGACGAGCACGAGGTTGACACCGTGCGTGATCGAAAAGCGCTGGATGAGGGACGCGATGGGCTGCTCGCCATTCACACGATCCCCTTGGACAATTCCCTCGACGCTCGTCATTCGGCTGGTATCGGCAATCACCTTCAGATGGATCAACTCACCTTCGATGCCGAACCACGACGAGCGGGGAAAGAAGGCGAGTCGATAGCCGTAATAGGGCGGAGCCTCGAAGGACGCACCGTCATAGCGCACGCGCGCGAGGGTGACGTCCGTCGCGGCGGAAGGACGAGTCAGGGTCAGGGAGCTGTCTCGCGTGTGGCTGCCGCCGAGAAACGCCGTCAGCGCCCAGTCCGCCGACACCTCGCGACTCGCGCCCACGACGAGCACGGACGCCACGATGGTGACTGCCCGAGCCCGGCGCCCCATCCCTTCCACGCTGCGGGAAGGTACTATCCCTTCCCCGTTTCGTTGCTGATCTGAAGATCCCAGCCGTCAGGATCGAGCACGTGGAAGCTCTTGAAGTTGTCGCCGACCATGTCCGGTCGCGGGTTGAGACCCCGCCGCTTCAGTTCGGCCTCGACACCTTCGGTGTTCCAGGGCTGAATGCCGTAGGAGACGTGGTTGATCACGCCGGTGAGCGGCGGCCGATCGCTCTGCGCCGGAGCGTCCGCCCGCGGCCGGGTGTTGCGGATGATGATGGTGCCGATGCCCTCGCCGATGTCGAGCGTCGCCTGATTGGTGCCGTTGTCGTTG
>JAIVJN010000425.1 GCA_020200025.1 Acidobacteriota bacterium
ATGAAACGCCGACTGCACGAGGCGAACGCCGGCGAGGTGCCGCTCGCGGGCGCGCTCGAGCATCGCCAGCATCAGGCGACGACCGATGGTGCCGTTCTGCACGGTCGTATCGACGGTGATCGGCCCGAGACCGGCAATGCTGCCGCGCTCATCGAGGCAATTGCTGCCGACGACCCGGCCTTCCAGCTCGGCGACGATGCAGTAGAAGCCGGGATGGGAAAAGAGCGTGCCGAGCAGGCCGATCGCCACCTCGGGCGACGGCATGTCGGGCGGAAAGCCGTGCTGCCGGTTGATGGCCGCGAACGCGTCATAACAGATGCGGCCGCAGAGCGCGACGTCCTCGGGGGTGGCGCGCCGAATCCGCACAGTCGTCGTGCTCGCAGCAACGGGGGTGGCCATGTGAAAACCTCCGCGAATTGGATGATGAGGACGACGGAAGCCAGCGTATAACTGCCGCGTGCGCAGCACACTCAGCAGCAGGCCTCATTTCGGCGCCCCTTCGCACTCGCCGTAATACTGCTCCGGCCTCGACGTGAGTCCTGGCAGCGACACCGCCGTGTACTCGTGGCGCGTGTGCACCGCTTGCAGCTTGCCCTCACGCGTCTCCGTGTCGAAAACCGTCGTCACGTAGAGCGCCCCGTACGGATCCATCTGCATCAAGTGAAGATACGATCCGAGCAAACGCACGGTGATGTGCGACTTGCCAAAGTCGCCCACCGCCTCCGCGGTGCCGTCCTGCGTGTCCACGGCGCGGAAGCTGACCGCTAGGGTGGCGGCCTTGATCGCAGCCTCTGTCTCGCCCTTTGTCCATGTCCCCGTCGCAAGTGCCGAGAACGTGCATTTCAGGCTCGTGACCTTGCCCAGGCGAGCAGACGCCGCGTTCGGCGCCTGTGCGGACAGGCGAGCCGTAAGCAGGATAACCGTCGCCATGACGGCGACAGCGCGAGGCCAGAGCATGAATGACTCCGTCAAACTTCAGAAGGCAGAAGACAGGTCGCGCTTGCTGTCAGTGCAAAGTGCAAAGTGCAAAGCGGAGCAGTCCGAGCCGCCGTCTGCTGGTACCGACCATCGACTGCCGTTATCGGCGGATCGTCGTATCCCGTCTGCCGTCTGTGAACTGTGAACTGCCAACTGTGAACTTCCCCTACAGCCCGTGGTGAAAGTCCCGGCGAGCATCGAGACCGGTGAGACGCCCCGGCACCCCAGCACGGCTGCCGCGCTGGGGACCCCGCCCCGCGGGCAAGGCGCGACGACTGAGAATATGTGGTCATATTTGAAGAAGGAGCAACGCAGCCCGCGGGGATGGATCACCGGTCGAATGCCGGCGGGACTTTCACTACGGGCTGCTAAACGCCCCCTGGTCTCTGTCCACCTCGAGTCGGTGGGTTCTTCAGCGTCTTGTACTGATTGATCCCCGCGTTCACCTTGAACTCGATGCCCATCTTGCCGATCTCCGCCGTGGCCTTCATCGGATCGCCGGTGACGCCAGCATCGTGAGGCCCGCCCCACGGTTGGATCTGATCCTTGCGAATGCCGGCCGGGTGCACGAACAGCATCTGCGAGGTGTCGCTGATCCCCGCATGTGCGCCCACCGTCGCATCGTCGTAGCCGAACGCCGCTTCCATCCAGGCGCGGTAGTGAATCCGTCCCTGCTCGTAGTAGTCGACGAGCGAGAACACGCGTGCGCCTGTTCCCTTCCACTCTTCGTTCAACTTGGCGGCGACGTTGGTCATTCCCGCCTGATTGCCGCCGCTGTCGCCGATGAACAGAATGTCGGTGAAGCCATGCGCTTGCAGACTGCGGGCGGCCGCGTCGAGCAGCATGTCGTAGGCCGGAGAGGGGAGTGAGATCGCGCCGGGCACCACCTTGTCGGGATCGCCCTCGGGCACGTACTGAATGACCGGCGCGACCAGCGCGTTCTTGAGACGACGGGCCATCAGATTCGCCGCGTGCACGACCACGTAGTTGTGCTTGCCGAGCACCATGTGATACCCGTTCTTCTCCGTGCCGCCTGTCGGCACGATGACGGTGGTCTTGCCGGCTTCGATCGCATCGCGCGTCTCTTCCCACGTCAGCTCGTCGATGAACACGGTATCCGGCGCCTGCGAGGGTGACACGCCTGCCGGTGCCGTGAGGACCGTCGGGCCCTTCGGCGGCGGCGGAGCCGCGCCGCCGGCCCGGCGGCCGCCGCCCGCGGGCGGCGCCTGTACGCTGGCGGGCGAAATCGTGCCGGCCATGAACCCTTTGATCTGTGCGATCGCGTTGTCGATCTTGATCTGGACGAAGACCTTCCCCAATTCAACGCTCGCCTTGGTCGGATCGCCGCTGACGCCGCTGTTCTCGTAGCCGCCGCCGGGCGCCAGCTTGTTCTTCCGCACGTGCTTCGCGTTGACGAACAGCATCTCCGACGTGTCGAGGACGTTCGCGTGCCCGCCGATCTGGTCGGCCGGGATGCCCAGCTTCTCGGTCACGTAGTTGTTCTGATCGGTGTGCGACTTCGTGTAGTAGTCGTCGACCCAGAACGCGCGCGCCGCGCCGTTCCACAGCTCGTCCAGCTTGGCAGCGGCGGTTCGCATTCCGGTGCGGTTGCCACCCGACTCGCCGAGGAAAAGGATGGTGGTGAAGCCGCCGGCCTTCAAGCTGCGCCCGGCGCTGACCAGTAGCTCGACGAACCGCTCTTCGGGCAAGGTGATCGTGCCCGGCTTGCTCATGTGCCCGGACGGCGGGTCCCAACTGCCTTCGGGCACATACGTGATGGTCGGCGCCACGAGTGTCTTGCCGAGCGCGCGCGCAATCTTGTCGGCGGCATGGTCCATGACGAACTTGTGCTCGCCGTCCACCATGTGCGGGCCCTTCTGCTCGGTGCCGGCCGTGCCCACGATGACGGTGGTGGTGCCGCCTTTGACCAGGTCGCGAACCTCGGCCCACGTGAGCTCCTCGAGAAAGACGGTGTCCGGCGGTTTGCCAGACGGGGCCGTCGGCGGCGCGTCGGCCGGCCGCTGCGCGGAGAGCGCGGTGAAGGACAACAGAAGATAGAACGTAAGGCTCGGAAGTGTTCTCATAAGGAGCTCGGCGCTATTCTACGCGGGGGCGTATGAGAAGTCCTGCCGTCGTTACCCTGGCCGTCGCTGTCACCGTGATCGGCGTGAGCTGGCAAGTGCCCGGCGATTCGACGTTGCAGGCGCAGCTCAAGCAGCTGTTCCCGTCGGCGACGGCTTTCTCGCC
>JAIVJN010000194.1 GCA_020200025.1 Acidobacteriota bacterium
GAGATAGGGCCAGCCCCACACCGACGAAGACCACACCCAAGTAGAACGGCTGTGGCCTCAGACCGTAGTGTGCGGCAATCCATCCCGTCGCGAGGGCGCTCGCGGCGACCGCGAGATAACCGGCAAACTCATTGAGGCCCATCGCGAGCCCGCGCTGGGCCGGGCCGACGAGATCGATTTTCATGATCACGGTTGTCGACCACGTGAGGCCTTGACTGATACCGAGGAGGAGGTTGGCAAACAACATCCAGTTCCAGGTCGGTGCCCACATCAGCAGGAACGGCACGGGCGCGGCCACCAGCCACCCAAGCACCAGCATGCGCTTGCGGCCGACTCGATCTGACCAGCGACCCGCGCCGTAGTTGGTGAGCGCCTTTGCGACACCGAACACGACGATGAACGACAGGATGGCGGCACGCGCGGCGAGCTGGAACTCTTGCTCTGCAATCGCAGGCAGGATGGTGCGCTCCATGCCCACCATCGCCCCGACGAACGCATTTACGACGACAAGGAGCGCGAACTGCGCGAGGTTTTCTCGTAGCCCTAGGCGAGCGGCATTGCGGGACGACGCTGACTGCGTCACGGTCGGCCACCGGCCGTGCTGCTGCCGACCTGCACGCGTCCACCCTTCGTGCGCCATTCGACGACGCCGTACTCCATGCGGTGGGCGCGAAACCCATTCGCGCGGAGGATGTCGACAGCGTCCAGTGCCATGACACAGTAGGGGCCGCGGCAGTAGGCGACAACCTCTCGGCGCTTCGGAAGGTGCCGGAGTCGCTTGTTCAGCTCCGGCAACGGGACCGAGATCGCGTTCGGAATGTGGCCGGCCTCGTACTCGTCGCTCGGGCGGACGTCGATCACCGTGACCTCGCCGGCCTTGACGCGCCGCAGCAGTTCATCGTCGCTGATTGCCTCCATGACGCCGCGCCGCTCCAGATAGTCGCGGCTGACGCGATCCATTTCGGCCAGGCGCGCGTGTGCGAGTGTCCTCAGCTGCAACAGGAAAACCCCGACCTGGGAGGACGCCGGCTTTGCGCTCGTCACCCGCAGACAATCGTTCATGTGGTCGGCGGACGTCTACGTTCGTCCGCCTCGGTTAACGCCCACAACGTGACCCAGTACAGACTCGCCGCGGAACGGTTAAAGGTACCTGACGAGGTGCGATGAAGAAACCCCTGCTAGGTATCCTGGTCGGAGCTGGGCTCGGACTGTTGGACGGATTGTCGGCCTGGGCATCTCCCGAGGCACAGTCGATGATGATGAGCATTGTCATCGGATCGACGGTCAAAGGCGTCTTGACCGGAGCCATGATGGGACTGGTCGCCCGGCGCCTGCGCTCCCTGATCCTCGGCGTCCTCGTGGGTCTTTCGTGCGGTGGGTACTAAGCTCCCTCGCGGCGCTGGGCCAAACCGGGCACTACTTCGAGATCGTTTTGCCGGGGATGCTCCTCGGCGCGATTGTCGGGTTCGTCACCCAGCGCTACCCGCAGCCTGGGCCGCGTTCGGCAGGTGGCCAAGCCGCCGGACTCGTGCTGCTGCCTCTCCTCCTGCTGCCGGCAACAGTCGGAGGGGAACAAGGCGGCAACACCGATCCCCTTCAACCGCTGGCCTTCATGGTTGGTCGCTGGGAAGGGACATCCGACGGGCGGCCAGGGAAGGCTAGAGTCCTGCGAGAGTACAAGCGCGCGCTGAACTCGCGGTTCATCCTTGGTCACAACCGAAGTGAATACCCGCCACAAGAGAAGAATCCCAGCGGTATCGCAGCATCTCAAGGTGCTGCAGGCCGCGGGCCTGATCGTCGCTCGTACTGAGGGAACGCGTCACCTGTACGCGATTGAGACACGCGGACTCGAAGCACTGCGCAAATGGCTCGACGGATTCTGGGACGAGGCGCTCGTCTCGTTCAAGGCTGCGGCCGAACGAGAAGCCGCCAAGGAAAGGCAATCACGGTGATGGAGAAGACGGTGGACAGTCGCATCGATCCGAACAGCGTCCGAAAGATTGTCAGCGTTGAGGCATCGCAGGCGGTCGCGTGGCGCGTCTTTACGGAGAAGATGGGAACATGGTGGCCTCTCGCCCACTACAAGATTGGACAGGCCAACGCCGTGGACGCGGTGATCGAGCCCCACGTCGGCGGTCGCTGGTACGAACGCGGCGATGACGGAAGTACGTGTGATTGGGGTCGAGTGCTTTCTTGGGAACCGCCGTTTCGCCTGGTGCTCTCGTGGGATATCAGCGCGGACTGGCAGCCCGATGCCACCGTGCAGACCGAAATCGAGGTGCGCTTCATTCCCGACGGCGACACAGTCACGCGCGTCGAGTTCGAGCATCGCCACCTGGATCGTTATGGTGCACGGCGCGACGAGATGCGTCGGATCTTCGACGTCAAGGGAGATTGGGGGCGCCTGCTCGCATTGTTTGCTCGCGCAGCTGGCGCATGAACCATCCGTGCGCGTAATCGCAGCCGACAGCCTCACGCCTGTTGCTGCTCGGATTCCCACTTCCAGAAGGCGGACGGCGCGAGGACTCGGATGTCACGGAAGGGATCGAGAACCAGCAGGTCCTGATCGCCGGTGACGATCGCTGAGCAACCACCGGCCAGCGCGGTCCCCAACACGACATCGTCATCCCGGTCGCGACATACCGGCGGCTCCAGCACCTCCGGAGCCACGAGCGTGAACGTCGCGCGAAACAAGCGGAGGGCGCTTCGCACGTCGGGCTCGCGCTGACGGAACTTCCGCGTGAGCACATCGTGAAGTTCATCGAGAAGAGCTTGAGAGGTAATGACAACGTGCTCGCGGACGCAGTGCTCCAGGACGTCGGTGCACACGCCACGGGCGATGAGCGCCGCAACCAGGACGTTGGTATCGAGGAGCAGCCTCACGAGACGCGGCTGAACACGTCTTCGTCGGTGTAGATGCCCTGCGCCTGTGCGGCCGCCATCATGCGCTGGCGGAGTTGGCGGAACCGACGCACGAACAGGAAGTCCTCGAGCGATTGGCGGAGCACGTCGCTGCGAGAGACACCCTCCTCTTTGGCGACTCGATCGAGCTCACGCCGAACGGCCTGGGGCAGGCTGATGGTGACAGTCTCGCGCATGTATTAGATTCTAATACACCGAGTGCCACGCCCTCAATACTGCGGTCAACACTGGTTGATTCCCGTCGACCTGGCGCGCCGAGGGGATGACCGCAACTTTCTCTAGAACAAC
>JAIVJN010000426.1 GCA_020200025.1 Acidobacteriota bacterium
CGCCCACGTCGATCACGGTCATGCCCGGTTGCAGTAGGTGACCCAACAGGGTCAAGGCCTCCGCCTCGTGTCGGCCTGTCGTCAGCAGTCGCTGGCCGACCCCGAGGTCGGTCCAGTACACCTGCATCACCAGTCCGTTCGCCAATCGAACAGTCGCCGGCAGCTCGTAGGCAAGGCGATCACAGAGCCGCACCAGCAGCGAATGCGGCTTCCCACCGACCGCGCGCAAGAGTCGCGCCCAGAGCGGGACGAGAGCGGTGGCCGGGAACTGACGCTGGTCTGCGGAGTCGAGCAGATAGTTGGCGATCGTCTGCTTCATAGGCTTCGTCACAAATCGCTGAAACCGAGCGGCGAGTTTGCCTTCGATTTGCTCCCTGCCGCCCTATCGGCTGCCGGAAAGAAGCCGGCTAGAGATTCGCCCAGGCGACATACTGTTGGGTCAATTCCATGCCGCGCTTGAAATCGAACGAGGGCTGATAGCCGAGGAGGCGGCGCGCTTTATCGATATTGACGGTCGCCAGCGCCCGATAGAGGGCCAACTGGGTTTCGTTGGGCACATAGAGCGACGAGGGAAGCGCCCGCTTCGCCTTCGCGGCAACCTGCTCGCTGATGAAGCGGGCGCGTGCCTTCTCGTAGAGGTCGCGCAGGGGCGCCCACTGCAGGAACCGCCGCGGGTCCTGCCCGAGCAGCCACAGTCGCGACCCAACCCGATTGGTGCTGTTGAGGGCCTCAATCTCCGGCGTCGACATCCACACCAGTGAGTGCGTGCCCAACATGCGCTCGTATGCCTCGTAGAACTCTCGCCACGTCACTGAGTCCGGACCAGAAATGAGGAAGCGTTCGCCCACCGCCTGGTCCCGCTCGGCCGCCAGAAGGAGCGCCTCGACGACATCATCGATATAGACCGCACTGCATCGGCCCTCGCGGTCGTTGGGCAGGACGACACGTCCATTCCGCAGCTTGCTCACCGGACTCAGCGTCCACGGACGGGAGAAGGGCCCGTACACAATCGTCGGTTGCAGCACGACCGTGGCCAGCCCGCGATCTCGACCGTACTGGAGCAACAGGGTCTCGCCCGCCAGCTTGTTGTCCGGGTAGGCCCAGCCACACGGCACCGATGCCGCCGATTCGTCGAGCTCATGATCAGGAAGGGGTTCGTAAACAGAAATCGAGCTCACGTGTACCAGACGCCGAACGCGGTGCCGCACGCACGCCTCCGCGAGCGTGCGCGCGCCATCGAGATTCTCCTGCGGGTTGTTGAAGTCGTGCGCGCAGTGGAAGACCACATCGCAGCCCGCCACCGCGCGATCGACGGCTTCTCGATCGCCGATGCCGCCGTGGACCATCTCGAGCTCGAAGCGCGCGATGCGGCTCGCGCGCGCGAAGTTCTTGACCAGCGCACGCACCTCGGCTTGGTGTTCCAGAATGAGCTTTTCGATCAGTCGGCCGCCGATGAAGCCGGTGCCGCCTGTAACGAGCACTTTTCGTCCGCGCAGCATTACTTGCTCCTCACGGCGAGATCCGCCGTCTGATGCGCCAACGGGCGATCCCAAGGCAGCTCGAGCGGCTGCCGGCGTCGATAGCACGCCTCGATGAGTGCCACCGAGCGCGAAGCCTCGAGGCCGCCCACGAGCGGCTCGGTTCCCGTTCTGATCGCCCGCAGCCAGTCTTCGATTTGCAGCACGAAGAGGGGTCGGAATCTCTGCGCCGGCAGACCGGCCAGCGATAGACAAAGCCTTCGCGGATGTCGAAGGATTGCAACGGGCCGAGCACGCCAGCATCGAGCGCTGACTTGACCCATTCAATCCGATTGAGAAACCGACGCATCAGCCCGACGGCCAGCACGGCGCCGCTTGCGCGTGCGGCCTCGACGACCTCACGGCATTCCGCCTCGGTCGGCGCCAGCGGCTTCTCGACCAAGACGTGGATCCCGCGACGGAGCAGGTCGCTCGAGACTCGCGCGTGCAGATGGTGCGGCACGGCGATGATGGCCGCGTCGATGCCGTCGATGCTCGATTCGTAGGTCTCCGCCACGCGGGCGACGTTGAACTTCTCGGCGAGCTGCTGTGCGCGCTGAAGGTTCGGGTCGACCAAGAGATGGGGCGTCAAACGCAAGGTCGCAAGGGCGGGCAAATGCAGCTTTTCTGTCGCCGCGCCACACCCGATGATGCCGATCTTCGGATTTTCAGTTTGCATAAGTCGACACGGACATGTGCCTCAGAGACAGGAATGATCACCAGCGATCACACACGACCGATGGCGGAAGAGGGCGCGTGAAGGTGCTGCGGCTCGCGCTCGCGGCAAGGCCACGATGGTTCCAGGTTCGTAGGTGGATTGCAGGCCATGGGGAATCAGACGGCCGACCCCGAGCGAGTAGGCCTTGTATCCCTCGTCGAGAATCTGCTGGATGACGTCGCGGCTAGGCGGGACACCCGGCAAGTGCCTGCTTGCAGACGGAGCGGAGCCGTTGCAGCGCTTCATCAGCACGCAGCCGCGGCGAGATTGGCGAATGAGGTAGGGTGAGCATCGGCAGTTCGGAGTGGCTTGGGGGGACCGTCCAAAGTGACCGACGCCTAGCGGCTCGGAGGCTCGATTGGCGCGCCGGCGGTCTCGACATCCTTCTGATGCACGAGCTCGCCCATGGCGACTACGATCTTTCGCTCGCCCGCGAACGGGTTGCGGGCATGCGCGATCAGCATGTTATCGAGCATCATCACGTCGCCTGATTGCCAGGTGGGCGCGACCGATTCGCGCCAGTAGAGATCGACGATCTCCTGCACGATGGAATCCTCGATCGGCGATCCATCGCCGTAATAGACATTTCGCGGCAAGTCGTCCTCGGCAAACATCGCCGACAGCGATTCGCGAACCTCAGGCTCCAGGCACGACACGTGGTGCAACTGGATCTGATTGAAGAACGTCATCTCGCCGGTCTTCGGATGCTTGACGACGGCCGGACACACTTGGCGCGTGCGTAAGCCGTTGCCGTCCTTCCACTCGCACGTCAGCGATGCCTTGCGACAGTAGTCCTCGACCGCCGAGCGATTGCTGGTCTGGAAGAACGACTCCCAACTGACGTCGAGCCCTTCGGTGTAATTGCGCACGTACATCAAATGCTTCTGGGCGAAGCAGTCGCGGATGGCCGGATCCAACAGCCGGTAGACCTCGCGGCAGTCGATGATCGGCGTCTCCCCACCTTCCTGTGCCGCCGTCACGCAGTGGAACCAGATCTTTCGCGGCCACCGGTGCATGTGGGAGCTCTCGTTGTGGAACAGGATCGGGCGGTCGGCCGGATACGGCGTCGACTTGTAGATCTTGCCGCTGGTCCCTTCTCGGGGCAGATCGCCATACTCCTCGAACAGCTCCGGGCAGATACTCTGGACGAACTGCTCGAAGTCGGCGACAGAGCTCAAGCCAAACCCGCGAAACAGCAGGCCGCCGTGCTTCAAGAGTGACGTCTCGATGAATTCCTGATTGTTGGTCGCCCATTCCGCCAGATTGATGTCGGCAATGTCCGGCTGAATGACCAACGGGAGCCTATCGCCCTCTCTCAAGGACGAGGTCTTGACCGAGCTGATCTCGGCCAGGTTGACCGCCTTGCGCTTCGCGCCACGCAACTTGCTCAATGTCGACTGCTGTCGTTCGGTCTCTTCCATGGTGCGCCGACTCCTCTCGGCCTCCGTCAACATGTCCAACTGACTCACTCTTGCGTCGGGCCGCCTGACTGCATCCTCGAGCAGCGTCCCGAAGTGCCCGGCCGCGCGCGCGATCGTCACGTCATCGAAGAGGTCGGTTCTGTAAACCCAGGTGCCGCTCAGGCCCTGTTCCCCATCCGTCATAAAGAGCGCGAGATCGAACTTCGATTTCCGGTTGTCGATTTCCTGTGCACGCGCCACCAGCCTGGGCAGGCGGAGAGGCGCCGCCGGCGTGTTTTGCAGGACAAAGAGCACCTGAAAGATCGGCGTGTGCGCCAAGCTCCGGTCCGGTCTCAGGGCCTCGACCAGGGTGCCGAATGACACGTCCTGGTGCGCGTAGGCGCCGAGAGCCACCTCGCGCACTCGCTGCAGCAACTCCACGAACGTCGGATCTCCGGAGAGGTCCGTCCGCATGATCAGGTTGTCGACGAAGAAGCCGACCACGCCTTCGGTCTCGAGCCGGTTGCGGTTGGCGACGTCGGTCCCGACCACGATGTCATCGCGCCGCGAGTAGCGAGAGAGCAGCAACTGGAAGACGGCCAGCAGCGTCATGAAAATCGTGACGCCTTCGCGCTGCCCGAGCGCTTTGAGCTCGCTGGCCACCGTTGCAGGCACCATCATCGACCGCTTCGCGCCTCGAAACGATCGCACCGCAGGACGCGGCCGGTCGAACGGCAAATCGAGCAGCGGGGGCGCGCCGGCCATCTGACGTTGCCAATAGGCAAGCTGACCTTCGAAGGTCGGCGTCCGCATCCATTCCCAGCACGTGCTCGTTCTCACCAAGCCGCAGCAAGGTGGCGCGGACGAGCGGACCACGGGCGAGGTCGAACGGGCGCTGCACGTCGGCGTCGACCAGCTCGGCCAGCCGCGCCGCCACATCCTGCCCAGGCTCCCCGGAGAGGTCGATCACCGTGAACGGGAGATCGGCGGCCGGCGCAATCACCTGCACTGGTCTCCCGTCGACTGCCGCGAATGTCGTCCGCAACGCCTCGTGGCGCTGAACCAGGTCACGCAGGCTTCGCTCGAGCGCGGCGGCGTCGAGTGCGCCGGTCAGCCGCACGGCGTCGGGCACGTTGTAAGCGTTGAGCCCGGGCTGCAATTGATCGAGAAACCACAACTGCTCTTGCGCGATCGACAGCGGCAATGGCCGATCGCGAGAGACGGTGGTCAGGGCGGGAGCGTCACTGGTCGCCCCCTCTTGTTGCTTCCGAGCGATCTCGGCGGCCAGGCCGGCGATCGTGGGGCACTCGAACAGGCGGCGCAACGGCACGTCGGCGCGCTGGGACGCACGGATGCGGGCGACAACCTGGGTGGCGAGGAGCGAATGCCCACCCAGATCGAAGAAGTTGTCCTCGACCCCTATCTGGTCGTTGGCCAGGCCCAACACCTGGGCCCAGATGTCTCGCAGCGCGTGCTCGGTAGCCGTACGAGGCGCGACGCGGGTGCCGGCGTCGAGTGCGGAGCCGCCCGAATCGGGAGCGGGCAACGCCCGCCTGTCCACCTTGCCGTTGGGCGTGAGCGGAAACGACGACACGCTGACAAATGTGGACGGCACCATGTACTCCGGCAGCTTCGCGCGAACCAGCTCACGCAGCTCGTGCGCCGCGGGCGGATCGTCCGAGGCCGGGAGCACATACGCGACCAGCCGTTTCTGCCCCGGCTGATCCTCTCGCACGGTGACGATGCTGGTGCGCACGGCCGGATGCTGATCGAGCACCGCTTCGATCTCCCCCAGCTCGATGCGAAAGCCTCGGATCTTCACCTGGTGATCGAGGCGGCCCAGGTACTCGATGGCGCCGTCCGCCAGGTATCGGGCGCGGTCTCCCGTCTTGTACAACCGCGAGTCTGGCTGCGCGCTGAACGGGTTCGGCACGAAGCGCTCCGCCGTCAGCTCAGGCCGGTTCAGGTACCCCCGCGCAAGCCCGACGCCGCCGATATAGAGCTCGCCGGCCACACCGATCGGCACCGGCGCCAATGCCCGGTCCAGCACGTACATTTCGGTGTTGGCGATTGGCCGTCCGATCGGCACACCGGCGCGCGTCGTCTCTCGCTCGCACGCCCAATAGGTGACGTCGATCGCGGCTTCGGTCGGCCCGTACAGGTTGTGCAGCTCTGCCGGAATGCTGGCGAAGAAGCGCCGTTGGAGCTCGAGCGACAACGCTTCGCCGCTGCAGATCACGCGTCGCAGCGAACGACCCGGATCGAGACTTGGTTGATCGAGGAACGCTTCGAGCATCGAGGGAACGAAGTGCAGCGTGGTGATTTGCTGCTCGCGCATCAACGCGGCCAGCGCCTCGGGATCTTGGTGCACGCCAGGTGGTGCCACCACCAACCGTGCGCCGGTGAGGAGCGGCCAGAAGAACTCCCACACCGAGACATCGAAGCTGAACGGGGTCTTCTGCAAAACGCGGTCGTCGCTCTGCAGTCCGTACGCCTCTTGCATCCACAACAGACGATTGCTGACGCCCTGGTGCGTGTTCATCGCGCCCTTGGGCTGTCCTGTCGATCCGGATGTGTAGATCACGTAGGCCAGATCGGTCGGCGACCCGCCCTGGGTGGGCGCCGTTCGAGGTGCCTCGTCCGGCAGAGCACCGCCGACGTCGAGGCAGATGATCTCGCCCGACGTCGGTGGCAGGCTCGCGCGCAAGTGCGACTGCGTCAGCAGCACCGGCACGTTCGCGTCTGCGAGCATGAAGGCGAGTCGCTCGCGCGGGTAAGCCGGGTCGAGGGGCACGTAGGCACCGCCCGCTTTCAACACGCCGAGGAGTGCCACCACCATCTCGATCGACCGCTCCATGCACACCCCGACGAGCACGTCGGGCTCCACGTCTCGCCGCACCAGGCCATGAGCCAGTTGATTCGCGCGGCGTTGCAGCTCGTTGTAGGTCAGCTCCTGTCCGTCGAAGGAAACGGCCACGGCATCGGGCGTGCGGGCGACCTGCAGGTCGAACAGATGATCGAGCCGGTGCTCGACGGGATACTCGCGCGCGGTGGCGTTCCACTGCACCACGACCTGCCGTCGCTCCTCAGGCGTCATCAAGGGCAAGCGTGAGATCGGCTGCGAGCGGTCGGCGGCGATTCCGCCGAGGAGCACGCGCAGGTGCCCGAGCAGACGCCGAACGGTGGCGCGGTCGAACAAGTCGGTGTTGTATTCGAGCGACAACCCGATACCGTCGCGCCCCTCCTCGGCTTCCAGCGTGAGATCGAACTTCGCGGTGCCGCCGTCGATGGGCAGCCGTCGCAGTGTCAGCCCGGCGGCCTCGACCGTCTCCGGTGCGGGCGGTGCGCTGACGAACATCACCTGGAACAGCGGATGATGACTGAGACTTCGCTCGGGCCGAATGCGCTCGACCACTTTCTCGAATGGCACGTCTTGGTTCGCATACGCTGCCAAGGTGGTCTCGCGTACCCGCCCGAGAAGCTCGCGAACCGTCGGATCGCCGTCGAGGTTGCTCCGGATCGCGAGGGTATTCACGAACAGGCCGATGAGATTTTCGGTTTCCAGCTGGTTGCGCCCGGCGCTCACCGATCCGACGACAAGATCGTTCTGTCCGGAGTAGCGTGCAAGCAGTGCTTGAAACGCCGCGAGCAGCGTCATCGAGAGCGTGACCCCTTCTTCGCGGCTCACGGTTCTCAGTCCCTGGCTCAACCCCGATGGCAGCTCGAGCCTCTCAATCGCTCCTTGGAAGGTCTGCGCCGCGGGGCGAGGTCGATCGATGGGAAGCTCCAACATCGCGGGAGCTCCGGCGAGGTACTGGGTCCAATAGGCGAGCTGTTGCTCGAGGATTTCACCGCTCAGCGACTCGCGCTGCCAGTG
>JAIVJN010000020.1 GCA_020200025.1 Acidobacteriota bacterium
GTACATAGGATCCTCGCAATAGCCTGACAGCTCACGCTCTGGTGGCTGCCGGGTGGCTCGGCTCACCGCCGAGCTCCCCGCGGGCGCCGTAGCCGTAACTCCGCCGCACCCAGAAGATCACGGCCAGCTCGATGACGAGAATGAGCAGCGCCGTCCTCACCATCGGGCCGACGGCCGATGGGACAACTTGCGGCTCGACGTAGATGGAGTACCAGGCCGTAAGACCTCGCCTGTTGCCACGCTCGCGCGAGAACCCGTCCCAGACCGAGAAGGCCACCGGCATGAACTGTCCGGGCGCGAACGGGGCGCCCGAGGTGGTGCGCAGGGGCCGCTTGAAGATGACCGACCATTCTCCCTGATCGTAGCTTGCGACACCCGTCACATCGCCGATGTCGTTGGTCGCAATATCCGCGCTTCCCCGTCCGGCTAACTGAACGGGCTCTTGGCCGGCCAGATCGAAGAACCAGAGATCGACCGAGTTCTGCGCGTCGCCGAAGATGAAATAGGGCTTGCGCGCGTCCGACGGCACCAGCGAAGGAATCTGGATCGCAACCGCGTCGGAGAACTCGGATGCCTGGGCGGCGGGCGCGGCTGCCTCCGCGAAGGGGTCCGCTGCGGGCGGCGGGGCAGCCACCTCCGCGTCGCCGAACGGGCTCGCCCCGGCCGCCGGGGCAGCTCCTGGCACCGACTCTTCCTCCTCCGGTGGCACCGGCAGCGACGGCCCGTTCTTTCCCGCTTTTTCCGCGCTCATGTCGTGCCATCGCACGAGCAGGGCGATCGACTCGGTGTCGTAGATCGCCTGAACGGTGACGGAGGTGGCGGGAGGATAGAACGCGCGTCCGGGCTCCGTGATCTGTCCGATGATCGGAAAGCGGGCGACCGGAGCGGACTCGAAGCTCGCAACCCCGTTCGCCAGGTCGATGGCATCCTGAACGGGCTTCGCCACGACGAGGTTGGTATAGCCGGGCCCGTTGCTGCTCGAGAGCGAGACGATGAAGTCCGTGATCGCCCATCGTTGCTCGGGCGAAAGGCTGTCGGCGAACGACGGCATCGGCGTGCCGTTGAACCCCGTGCTCATCGTCCGGAAGATGTCCTCGCGGGACGATCCTCCGCGGAAGGTCCAACTCTGCGCGAGGTTCGTCGCGCGTATTGGATGGTTGAACTCGTCCACCAGGGTGGGAGCGGAAGGTCCATCGCCCCGACCGAGGTTGCCGTGGCACTTCAGGCAGCCGGTTTCCTCGTACAGCTTCTTCCCGAGCTCGATTGACTCACTCGAGGTGCTCGGCGGGCCGGGCAGCTCAACCGGTTTGGGGACCATCTCGGGGTTGGAGAAGTCGGGGGAGAAGGTGGTGATGAAGTAGGCGAGATCTGACACTTCCTGATCGGACAGCTCGGGCCAGGCCGGCATCGAGGAGTAGGGCATGCCGCGCCTGATGATGTTGACGAGATCCTGATGCGTCGGGAGCGCTCCGTTAGGGGTCGTCCGGACTTTGAACCGGGCGGCCGTGAAGTCCCGGGGCATAGGGTACAAATGCGGGGTCGCATAGCCCTGGCCGTCACCCTTTTCGCCGTGGCACTGCGCACAGTACTTGACGTACACGGTCCTGCCTGACTCCCGCTGCGCCTCGGTCCCGACGTCGGGACCCTGCGCGTGCACCGAGCCCATCGTCCCGGCACTAAGCGCGGTGAACAGCAGAGCGACACACCCGCGCGTGAGGAGGCGAGCGGTCATTGGTGCGTGGTCTCCTCACGCGCGCGAGGCCTCTCGCCCATGAAATCGTAGAGGAAGAGGATCACCTCCCACATCTCTTCTTCCTTCAGGAACTTCTCCCAGGCGGGCATGGCCGTGTCCCACGGCGCCGCTTCATCGGGCAGCCCTGGTCCTCCCTTGGCGATTCGCCAGAACAGGAACGTCTCGCGAAGAATGGGCAGCGTTTGCCCGTCGGCGAAGTTGGTGGGAATCGGGTTCAGCCCGTGCGCGAACATGCCGTTGCCGCCCATGTTGTCGCCGTGGCAGAAGACGCAGTTCCGATAGTAGACCTGGCGCCCGTTCTCGACATGTCTGCGGAACTCTTCCGGATTCGAGGTCTCGAGATGTCGGAAGGGGTTGTCTCCAGCCTCGATGTCGATCCTGTTGTCGTGGACCGTGATCTCGGAAGGCGAGGCGGGATGGATCGTTCGCGGGAAGAAGGGAGGCTCGAGGGGGACGTTCATCTGGACGTAGACGTTCGCGGCTGCGAGCGCCGGGATGGCGATGGCCGTTGCCGCGAGGATCCCGGTGTACCGCTGCTCCGTCATGAACCGGATGAGCGGGCGGGAGACCTCTTCACGGCGGTCGTCGCTCGAGGATAGGTACGCCAGGATCGCGATCGAGACGATTCCCATGTAGATCGAGATGACGGAAGCGGGAATCGGGGTCGTGAATCCGAATCGGAGCACGACGTAGATTCCCACCCACCAGGCGCCGGCCCACAACAGCAGATTGGTCCGACGGAGGCGGAGAAGCCCAAATGCGACGGCAACGGCGAGGACGACGAGGATTTTCATTGCTTCACCGGAGGTGCACCCGACTTCACCGGAGGCGGCTTCACCGGAGTCGCACCTGGCATCGGTTTCGACGGTGTGTCGAGCGGCAGCTTCTCGCCGGGCGTCGTCGGAGGCTCACCCGGCGCCCCACCCGGTGCGGCCGGCGCGGCGTAGTAGCTGTGACTCGTCTGCAGCGTGACCGTCGGCGTGCCGCCAAGGGACTGGAGGTACGCCATCACGCAGAGGATCTCCTGATCGGTGAGGCCAATCGGCGCCCGGTTGATGGCGGGCATCCCCGGATTGAACCCCGGCACGATGTAAGTGTCGGGCTCGTACATCGACTGGGCGAAGTACTCGACATCGTTCAGGCCAGGGACGCGCTCCGCGGCGCGACCGGCGACACCGGCGAGGTCGGGGAAACGAAGCGCCCCGGTCCGGCCGATCGTGTGGCAGGTGAAGCAGAGTCCCTTGCCGTCCATAATCTCGCGGCCGACCGTGACCATGTCGGCCGTGGTCAGGTCCGATCTGATCACGGTCTCCTGAGGAGGCTGCACTTCGCTCTGAGGCACCATCTGGCCGACGTAGCCATAGAACGCGGTCGTGGCGAGGACGAGCACGCCGATGCGGGCGACGACCGGAACCGTCATGACAGCTTCGTCGGCCCCTGGCCGGGGTGGAGGGTGTCCTGCGCGGACACGCTGCGCATTTCGGTGACGGCACTCGGCTGATGGGGAAGCGCGCCCCCGACGACCAGGTGTCGGCCTGTGTGCGGCACTGCCTCCGGCGCCGCCGCGTACTCAGGCCGGTCGTGCAGGCTCGTGATCCAGAACACGAAGCCGATCAGCAGGAAAAACCCGAACACCGTGACCGAGACGACTTGTGTCGCGAACCCCAGGGTCGGCGTGAAGGCGTCGACCGAGGTGTCGCGAACGACGCCGTAGACATGCCAGTGCTGGCGGAGCCCCGAGCGAACGTAGCCCATGAGCCCCATGAGCCAGGTGAAGGTCACCGCGATGAAGATCAGCACGTACTGCGAGATCGCCGGGATCCTGCCCCAGCGTACCTCGCCGGTCCTCGTCGCCCCGCGGAAGAGGAAGATGTCGATGGCGGTGATCGCCACCATGGCGAACAGCACCGAGCTGACCTGGGGCACCGAGAGCCCGATCCGGACCGACGCCTCGACGAAGTAGCCGTAGATGCCGAGAAAGATGACGAAGATCGCGACACCCGCAAAGATCACGAGCTGCGCCGCATGGCCCATCTTCGCCCACGCCACCGTGGCAATCTTCCCGGTCCGGCGGTAGAGCAGGAAGCTCATGAACGTCGTGAGGATCAGGATGTTCACGGCGGTGTTCTTGGCGGACATGACGCCGAGAAAGCCCAGAATCGGGTGTGACGACCCGCCCATCGCCCGCACTTCGGAGACCGTCGCGATGATCGATCGCGGCGTTGCCCAGATCGCGAAGCAAATCGCGATGCCGATGAGAAGGTACTTGATGAACTTCTGAAGGGGCTGCACCCCTTCGACCCGACCCATCCCGAGCCAGAGGTAGTAGTTGGCGGCGAGGAAGAGGTTCCCGATCAGGACGGCCTGGATGATGAAGAGCCACGAGAAGGCCCCGCCCATCATCGTCAGCCCGAGCGTCTGCGAGAACGCGTAGATCTCGCTCGCCAGCCAGTAGCCGGCGAAGGGAAGCGGCAGGAAGGCGATGATCGCGATGAAGTTCCCGATGTAGCCCATCCAGTCGTAGTGCGCGCGCTCCTCGTCGGATTTCGCCTGGAGGAACTTGAAAGCGGCGTAGGCGGCGGCGACCGATCCGCCGAAGGCGACGTTGGCGATGACTCGATGGATGTTGATCGGCATCCAGGTGTAGTTGTAGACCGCGTCCCAGACCGAGATCACGGCTCCGGTATCCGAGACTCCGCGCGGCGACATCATGAACGTGAGCCAGGCATTGGCGATGAACATGATCGCCGTGCCCACGATGTTGAGGCCGAGCCCCAGGCCAAGATGAACCAGCGGATGGAACTTTCCCCAGCCGTAATAGTAGGTGTAGAGGAAGGCGGCCTCGGCGAAGAAGAGCAGCACGTAGGGGAGAAACGTCGGGGAGAACACGCTCATCAGGTAGTTCGTGAACTTCGGATACAGAATGATGAGCATGAACGTGAGGAACGCGCCGAAGGTCGCGGTGAGCGAGAACGAGACGGAGAGCAGCTTCGTGAACTCGTGCGCGAGCCGGTCGTATCGCAGGTCTCCCGTCTTGTAACCGATCACCTCGATGATGAAGGCGAAGAGCGGAACGGCCAGGACGAAGGCCGCGAACAGCAGGTGGAGCTGCGCGACCGCCCAGATGGCCACGCGGCTCCCGATGACCGGGAAGGTCCGGTACTCGGCCTCGACGTACAGCTTTGCCCGGGCCGCGGCTTCCGCGGCCTCTCGCTCGGCTGCCAGTCCGTCCACGCGGGGCGTGGTGTCGACGGCCGCGGCTGGAGCGCGGTAAGGCTCCGTGTACTCGCGGTTCGTCAGGAACGTGGCCATCATCACCACGGCGGCGAACATCACCACACCGGTGACGGGACCGAGCACGAACAGCACTTTGCGATTCAGGACGCCGTTCATCCGTCCTCCCTCAGGGCCTGGCCGGCGTGGCGGCGGCACGTGCCAGCCGGTCGCGCTGGAGCTGTCGCACGTAGGCCACGATCGCCCACCTGTCCGCGGGAGGGATTGGCCAGCGGTACCCCGGCATCAGCCCTACCCCGTTCGTGATGACGTCGAAGATCTGCCCATCGGAGTAATTCAGGATCTTGTCCTGGTGGAAGGTGGCGGTGGGAACGTTGCCTCGCTGGAACAGGATCCCCCTGCCGTCCCCACGAGCGTCGTGGCACGGCTGACAGTAGATCTCATACCGCTGGCGGCCGCGCTCGACCAGCGCCTCGTCCACCGTCACGGGGATCGTCGCAACGAACTGCTCGTCCGCGCCCTTGCCAGTGAAGAAGGCCGCGTCCTCCTTCAGCCCGCCGATCGCGACCGTTCCGGGAACGGGCTGACGCATGGACGCGCCGTCGTAGAAGAACGTGCTGGCCGTCTGGGGACGCACCTTCGGCTGATCATCCATGCTCGGGTTGAGATGGATGGGCGGGCGGCTCGACGTGCAGCCACGCGCGCAGCCGCCGAGGGCGAAAATAGACGTGAACGCCAGCGCGCCCAGCACGCGCCGTGTGCGCCCGGTCATGCCGGCACACCTTCCAGGTCGGGATTCGGGTTGCGAACCTTGGCGAGATAAGTCGTCCGCGGCTTGGTATTCAGCTCGGCGAGCAGCGCATAGTTGCGCGACTCGGCCTTCGCCTTCGCGACCCGGCTCGATGGGTCCCGAAGATCGCCGAACTCGATGGCCGAGGCCGGGCAGGCCTGCTGGCAGGCCGTTTTGACGTCGCCGTCACGAAGCTCACGTCCCGCGAGCCGCGCATCGATCCTCACCCGATTGATCCTCTGCGTGCAGTAGGTGCACTTCTCCATGACGCCCCTGGCGCGGACCGTGACGTCCGGGTTCATCGCGAGCTTGAGGATGTCCGGCGTGTCCTTCGTGAAGTTGAAGAAGTTGAAGCGGCGCACCTTGTAAGGACAGTTGTTCGAGCAGTAGCGGGTCCCGATGCACCGGTTGTAGACCATCACGTTGAGGCCCTGCCCGTCGTGGACGGTGGCTGCCACGGGGCAGACCTGTTCGCAGGGAGCGTCCTCGCAGTGCATGCAGGGAACGGGCTGGAAGACGATCTCCGGGCTGCCAGAGGGCTCCCCGGAAAAGTACCGGTCCACTCGGAGCCAGTGCATCTCGCGCCCCTTCGCAACCTGGGTCTTGCCGACAACCGGCACGTTGTTCTCGCTCTGGCAGGCGACCATGCACGCGTTGCAACCGATGCACGCGTTCAGGTCGATCGTCATCCCCCACTGGTGCCCCTGATCGTAGACATGCTCCTTCCAGAGGGAGAAGTGATGGGGGTCTTCTGCGAAGACGCCGAGTGCGCCAGGGACTTTTCCGCCTTCCGGATGTTGTGGCGGATCCCCCTCATGAGCGCTCTCCGCTTGCTCCCCCCCGGCGGCCGGTTTCGATCGAAGCGCGGTCAGAGTGGACTCGCGGACGAGGGGACGCCCCTCCATGCTGCCGTGCTCCTGGGTCGCCGAGAGCGGGTACGTGCGCGCGAGCTTGGTGAGGGTGACCCCGCTGTCGAAGCCAGGCGCTTTGGAGCCTCGGACCCTGAACGTGTCGAACCCGACCCCCGAGCCGATCCGACCCGCGTGCGAGCGGCCGTAGCCGAGCGTCAGGGCGACCACGCCGTCCGTCATTCCCGGGAGGAGCCAAACGGGAAGCTCGAGCGAGCGGCCGGCATTGTCGAGGCGCACCCAATCCTCGTTCGCGAGGCCGAGCGATTCGGCCGTCTTCGGGCTGACCAGCGCGGGGTTGTCCCAGGTCAGCTTGGTGAGGGGATCGGGAAGCTCCTGCAGCCACCCGTCGTTCGCGAAGCGGCCGTCGTGAAGCGCGGGGGAGGGAAGGAAGACGCCCTCCAGGCCACTGCGAGATCCACCAGCGGCGTCACCGGAACCGGTTGCGCCCGAGCCGCCGCCGATGAAGCGCGCGAGCTCGGCCAGCGGCTGCGCCGTGAGAGTGGGGACAACTTCTGGAAGCTCGCTGCCGGAAAGGAATCCATCATGGAGGACACGGTTCCACTTCCTGTCGAACTCGGCCTCGCTCAGGATCGGTTTCCAGGTCTCCCGCACGATGTCGTAGCCGGGACGATCCTGGCCTCCGACCATCAGCCCCAGCACTTCGACGGAGGTCCGTCCGCCGAAGAGGGGGAGGATCAGCGGCTGGACGATGCTGAGCGGGCCTCCAACCGCGCGCGCGTCTCCCCACGACTCGAGGTAATGCGCGCGGGGAACGTGCCACGTCGTTTTGGCGGATGTTTCGTCGATCGTGTGCCCGAGCGCGATCGACTGAGGGACCTTCGCCATGGCCGGGGCGAAGTCGAGATCGACGGGGGCATCGAAGACAGGATTGCCGCCCAGGACGACGAGCGTCTGTATCGCGCCCGCATTCATCGCGGAGACGAGTGAGGCGAGCGAACTGACGCTCGGAAGCGCCGCATCCTTCGTCTCGTAGTAGCTGACCGTCGTCCCCGTGTTACCGAGATACGTGTTCAGCGCGCAGACGGCGGCGTGCACGGCCGCCGGCTGGCGTTCCCCAGCGACAATCAACCCCTTGCCGCGGTTTGCCAGAAGATCCTTGGCAAGGGCGTCGATCCAGCGCGAGTCGACCCCACCAGGGACGCCGGCTCCCGCCAGGCTCGCGGCCTGGGAAGGAGCGACGCGTGCAGCGAGCGCTGCGAGGAAGGGAGCGATCTGCCGGCTCTCGAGCCGGAGCCGATGATCCGCCATCGCTCCCGTCAGCGAGTAGACCCCTTCAACGGCGTAGAGCCGGTTCATCTCGCCGCCGGAGGCTCCCGCACGCCTTCGGTCCGCGAAGCCTCGCGCGTGACGGATCATCTCCGGGTCCGTCAGGAGCGGGTCGGCATCGAGGGCGAGAATCACCGAGGCTCGATCGAGCCGGAGCATGAGATCGACGTCGCGCCCCGTGGCCTGCCGCAGTCCCGCGAGTCGGCTTTCGTCGCTGACGGCGTCGTAGGTCGCCCACTGCAACCGGGGGTAGCGGGCTCGGAGCTCGGAGGCCAGGCGAGCCAGGGTCGGGGAGGAGAAGGACTCGGAGAGGACCGCAAGGCCGGCACCGCCATCCCCGGCATGCGCCTCGGACAGCGGCCCCCAAGCCGTCACAAAGTCGGTCCAGGCTTTCCGCGTACCCTGCTGCATGACCGATTGCGAGCGGTCGGGATCGTAGAGGCCGAGCACGGACGCTTGAACGCGCGAGCTCGAGGCCCCCAGGGTCGACGGGTGCGAGGGGTTTCCCTCGACCTTGGTCGGTCGCCCTTCGTGGCTCTCGACGATCAGGCCGTACGCGCTCCGGCGGAACGGCATGGTCGTCGCGTATAAGCGGGGGATCCCAGGGACCATCTCCTCGGGAGCGGTGACGTAGGGAACGATCTCCTCGACGGGGCGCCGGCACCCCGCGAGACCCGCGAGCGACAGCGAGGCGCCCACGAGCATCATCATCTCGCGCCGGGTGATTCCCTCGGGAAGCTCCGAGGCTCCCTCCTGGAACTCGCGCTCGAGAAAGGCACGGGACTCGGGGCGCTCGTCGAGCTGCTCGAGACTTCGCCAATAGTCCCGCGTCATCGGTGGCACCCGGAACAGTCAGTCGGCGGATTGACCGGTCGTTCGCGGCCGAGCTGCGCCGTGAGCGCTTGAACGTCCCGCGGCGGCGTCCACTTCATGTTGGTGACTTCCGAGACGGGGCGTCTGTGGGGACCCGGGTTGCGGTGGCAGTCGAGACACCAGCTCATGCTGAGCGGCGTCATCTGGGTGACCGTTTCCATCTCGTCGATGCGGCCGTGGCAGGTGACGCAGCCGATTCCTGCGACCACGTGCGCGTTATGGGCGAAGTAGGCGTAGTCGGGAAGATTGTGAACGCGAATCCAGCGCATCGGCCGGCCGCTCTGGGCGCTGTCCCGAATCGGTGCGAGCAGCGCGCTGTCCCTCTGCACCGTCTGATGGCAGTTCATGCACGTCTGCGTGGGCGGAACGTTGGCGACGTTAGAAATCTCGACCGAGGCGTGACAGTATCGGCAATCGAGACCGAGCTCGCCGACGTGGAGCCTGTGGCTGTACGGAACGGGCTGAACGGGACGGTAACCCACGTCTGTGTACCACGGGGAAAAATAGTACCAGACGCCCGCGATCGCAAGCATCGGAGCGAGGGTACCCGCGATGGCGGCCACGATCGGGAGCTTGTTCCACGAGGGGGGGAAGATCTGGGCCAATGGCTAGGACTCCGCGGCGCTGGAGGCCAGTTGCCCAGGCCGCGAGCCCGCGATGGAACTGTGACGACACATCTCCGCGCCCCCAAAATAAAACCGTGGCAGGGGAAGACCGGGATCCCGTAGATTGCGGGCGCGATCTTATCCACGACTCGGACGAGGGTCAAGCGCGCCGATGATGCGGTCGCGCACCTCGTCGCGTGTGGTCAGCTTCACGTCAGCATGAGGCCGTTATCCACCGTCGAGGAAGACAAGATCGTGGAGGCGCTCAGGAACGAAATCGACACCACGAGAGACCTCTTAGCCGAGCGACTCGACGCACGGTAGCCTGCAGCCGAACCACCGCGTGAAGCCGACGGCGTTGACCTCCTGCGGCGAATCGCAGCATTGAGCCGTCGCGGCTTACGCGGCTCTCGTTAGCCAGATACGAGCAACGGATTGAGTGCCGAGCGACTCGTCTTCGAAACACTGAAGGCTCATCGGGACTGGTACCTCGTCGAGTATCGTCCTCCGCTCCCCGGGTATCCGTTTGCGACGCTCGGCCTGACGCTTCTCGGCGACGCAGCTCCGGAACGAGTCGCGACCGCGATGGAGCACGAGCTTGAGATGTGGCTCCCGCGCTATCCCGTCCCCATCATGGCCTCGAGCTTCACGGACACGGGGGGACCTGTTTCGACTCAAACCAGCCCGCGCGTGCGACCATCTGATTGGCTGGCTCGATCGTGCCACTCAGCTTCAAGCCGCGCACTGGCGCATCGTGCCGTCGAAGGAATTGCCGGCGCTCGACCTCACACCCTCAACCCTGCGGCGCTTGTATCACGACGTCCCGCATCACGCTTCTGTCAAACTGCAGCGAGCCGCGGTGTCGAAGCAGCGTAGCGTGAGAATCGGTGCCGGCATAGTGCTCGTATGGTTGGTTGGGGTGCCCGTCGCGATCGCACTGATCGAGTTCAATAGCCCAGAGTGGCTCGCATGGGTAGCGCTGTTCTACAGCCTGTCTCAGGCATACATCGCAGCGCTTCGATTGTTGGGAATGTGGCCCAAGACGCCGTCGGAAGCCGCCGCTGACGACGAACAGAGGCGGATGCGCCACCACCATTATCACTATGAACGGAATCCTGAAGGCTTCCGACATCTCGTAGCGGAGACTCTGCGGCGCGAATCACGCGACCACATTCAGCGCGAAGTCGAGGAACTGAGGCGACAGCCCTCGAACCGGGCTGGCTAAACTAACAACCGCTTGCACCCGGCGGCGTCCAAGGCGATCATGAGGCCGCCGCGGCTGAAGCGGCGACGTTAGCCGGACTTCGCAGAATCGCGAGAGCCCGAGATTGTCTGGGCGTGGAGTCGAGCTGAGTGCCGAAGATCCCAGGTATCTCAGGGCCGTACTGGTTCTTTTTCTACAGCTTCGACTGCGACGAGCCCATGCACGTCCACGCTCGACGAGATCGACAGCACGCCAAGTTCTGGCTGGCGCCCGTCGCGCTCGCGTGGAATTATGGACTCAGCCCACGAGAGCTCAATGAGATCCGTCGTGTCGTTGTTGAGCATAAGAGGTCCATTATCGAGGCATGGTATGAGCACTGCGGTCAGCGTTGAATCTCGGATTGATCGGGTCCATGTGTCTGACGACACCATTACCGCTCACCTGGTCGATGGTCGCGTGATCAGCGTTCCGCTCGCGTGGTCGTGGCGACTTTCGGAAGCGACACCGGCCCAACGGGCAAACTGGGAGTTGATTGGCGATGGCCATGGGGTCCATTGGCCGGACATCGGCGAAGATCTGAGTGCGAGCGGCATGCTCACTGGCATCCCGGCGCGTCGTCCCGGAAAAGCCAAACCGCAGGAATCAGCGCCTGCTGACAGAGCGTTGCAGCCGACGAGCCGTACGAAGAGGGCCAAGACGCGAAAGCCATCTCTGTCGACTCGCGGCTGAGCGCCGGTCCGTTAGGTTGCCAATACCCTTCGTGCTTCAACACAGTGCCTGAGCACCGAGCCTCTGCGTCCTCGGCCGAGTGCTATTTGCAAGCTTGGCACCTCCGCCATCCCGACTCAGGGCGAGTGTTCAGCAATGGGGTCGACTCCGCAGGACAATCAAGTTTCGCGCGACTTGCGGCGCGCGCCACCTCCGCGACCGCTCTCATCGATCTCGGCTGCGGGAGCGGGAGGCTTCTCCAAATCTGCGAGCAGTTGAATCCCTGCGCGCAAAAGCTCGGAGTCGATCTCAGTCGCGCGGAGCTCCAGGTCGCATCCAGCCATCTCCCGCGCGTGCAATTTGTTCAGGCCCGTGCGCAAGCGTTGCCCCTGCGCGCCGACAGCGTCGACTGCGTTCTCTGTCACATGGCCCTGATGCTCATGGACGACCCTGAGCATGTTCTTGCCGAGGCAAGCCGCGTCCTACGACGCGGCGGGGTGTTCGCTGCCGTGACGCAGCGACAGACGGGGGATGCGCTACCTCCACCGCTTGGTGACGTTCGGACTACCGACGCCACGGCATTTCGTGGTTTGGCAGCGTCATGGTTCCCGGAAGTTCGTATTGACTCGTTCGATCTCGTCCAGCCGATCGAGCGAACAGAACTGCCATCATTCTTGTCCGAGGCACTCTACGGGATTGATGCTCTTCCGCCGCAAGATATCGCGGAGGTGTTCGGCGAATTGGACCTTCCCGATCAGGTGTGGTGGACCACTCCTATGCTGCATCTCTCAGCGCGTGCCTGATGCGCCCCTCGGCCGGATCGAGGCGGCGACCTAACGTGCGTTGAAGCTGACGGGCGATTTAAGGATTGCTCGCTTCGCTCGCTTATGAACTCGCCCGCAGCTTAACTCGGGCGTTAGGCTCCTGGATCACCGCGAATGAACATCGACGAAACGATCAAACTTATCGACGCGGTCGCGAAGTTGCTTGCCGCCCTGGCTTGGCCTGCCGTTGTGGTCTTCATCCTGGTCAGGTTCGGCTCGTCGTTGCGAGAATCTATTCCGGATCGGGGGAGGTCTCACTGAAGGGGGCTGGCTTTGAGGCCTCGGCCAAACGGGGCAGGCGGAAGCGGCTGCCGCACTCGCCGCCGCCGTGGAGTCGCGATCTGAGGAAGCCGTCGAGAAGGGAAGCGCTCGGCAGGATGTCCGCACTGCGGCGGCTGTCGTGGCGGAAGCCGCAACGCCCAGGGTGATACGCCGTACTGCGGGGTCAAAGGTTCTATGATCGCGGCGATTCCGGCGCGTGAATTCGTCGTGCGTCACCTTGGCCGAACCGGCGCACCGGCATTCTTCGATCAGCGGGCGGTCAACGAGTACGTCGGATGCTTCGCGCCGAAAACCATACACGGCTTCTGGGAGGACTATCGCGCCGCCGCCACCATCGATCTGGAGCACGACAACGCGGATCAGCAGGCTGGCCGCACGATCAGCGCGCCGACGTTGGCGCTTTGGGACGCCGCAGCAGCGTCGGTAGATTCTATGGCGGCGACATCCTGACCGTATGGCGCGAGGCTGCGACCGAGGTAACGGGCGGTCCCCTCGAGACGGGTCACTACCTTGCCGAGGAGGAACCCGCAACCGTGACTGAAGCGTTTGAGCGCTTTTTCCTTTTAGCTTGCGAAGGGTCAGTTCGCGCCTCTCGGACCCGGGCAATCGCTTGAGCGTTCGCGGCCGTCTAGCGGCANNNCCGGAGGGATCCTAGATGTCGGTCGACTCGAATCGGCAAACGCGGTAGGACGACTCGCGTCCGCTCGTCGTGGGACCGCTCACTGAGTTCCCGGTAAGGATCTCAAACACGAAACGCTTGGAACTGAGCTGATCCTGCCCACCCGCAGGGTCCACCGCGAAGCGGTCCTACCGGCGAAGCCGGCGCCACCCGAAGGGTCCTACGCGAGCGATAGCGAGCGCCCACCGAGGGCCGAAGGCGGGAGGCCCCTGCATCCGAGGCTCTGGCATTTGACATCCGCTCGCCTCGGATGCAGTATCGGCGCACCCCCTCACCCTCTCGGTCGCTCGATTGTTCCTCACGAGAGAAGCATATGGCCCCGACGCGCGCTGCCCGAAGCCTCTCCATCCTTCTTGCGGTCATCGCACTCTTCGCTGCGGACGCCGTCGCCGTCTTGGCCCAGAGCGGCAGCGGCATCACCGGCGTGGTTCGCGACGCCTCGGGCGGGGTGTTGCCCGGGGTCACGGTCGAGGCGGCCAGCCCGGCGCTCATCGAGGGCAGCCGCACGGTCTTCAGCGACAGCAACGGTCAGTATCAGATCATCGACCTGCGGCCTGGCGACTACGCCGTGACGTTTACGCTCCCCGGCTTTCGCACGGTGCGGCGCGACGGCATTCGCCTGTCGGCGTCCTTCGTGGCCACCGTCAACGTCGATCTCGCGGTCGGCCAACTCGAGGAATCGATCACCGTCACCGGCGCGGCACCGCTCGTCGACGTGCGCAGCTCCGTGTCACAGACGGTGATGAACCGCGAGACGCTGGACACGGTGCCCACCGGCAAGGATCCGTTCGCCGTGGGTCAGCTCATTGCCGGCGTGACGACGAATACGCCCGACGTCGGCGGCACGCAGATCATGCAGCAGCCGACGCTGCAGGTGCACGGCTCCTCGAACAACGACAACGTGTTCATGGTGGACAACGTCCAGATCCAGCACATCGGCTTTGGCGGGAACCAGACCGGCTTCTATTTCAACGACGGTCTGATGGACGAGATCAGCTATCAGACGAGCTCGCTTCCGGCGGAGGCACCAGTCGGCGGAGTGCAGATCAACATGATCCCGCGCGACGGCGGCAACCAGTTCCATGGATCGCTGTTCGTCACGGGCGCTAACGCCGATCTGCAGAGCGACAACCTCGACGACGATCTCGTGGCGCTGGGGTTTCGCGCGCAGAACCGCGTCGATACCGTCTACGACGCCAACGCGACGCTGGGCGGGCCGCTCCGCCGCGACCGGCTCTGGTTCTTCACCACGTTCCGCCGCTGGGCGGCCAACAACTTCCTCGGCAACACGTTCACGTCCACCGGCGAGCAGGCGCTCGACGATCAGCGCCTGACCGACGCGACGCTCCGTCTGACCTGGCAGGCGACGCCGCGCAACAAGATTGCGCTCCACTACGATCGCGGCTTCAAGTGGCGCGGCCATCGGCCGAACAACTGGATCAACGCGAGCATCAACGAGCCGGTCTCGTCGGTCGTGCAGCGCACCTATCTGAATTACATCGGCGAAGCCAAGTGGAGCTCGCCGATCAGCAACCGCCTCGTGGCCGAGGCGGCCGTGTTCGTGCTACCGGTCAACTACAACCTCTCGTTTCAGCCAGACGCCGCAGCGGACGCCATTGCCACGTTCGATCAAGTACGGTCGGTGATCACCGGCGTCTCGCCGCGGCAAGACTTCGACAAGGGCCGGATGTTCACGTATGCCGGGAACGCCTCGTACGTGACCGGCACGCACAACATCAAGGCCGGCTTCCAGGTGCGCACGGGATGGTCGCAGGAGATCTTCTCGATCCGAGGCGACATCACGC
>JAIVJN010000195.1:0-1699 GCA_020200025.1 Acidobacteriota bacterium
CCCGTCCCGCCTCGCGGCGATGCTCGTCGTTCACATATTGCCCAAGATGCTCACTCCTCGCGCCTTGCGATCCGGGCGCCGCGCGCCGGCTTTCGCTACTGATTCAGCGGAGACAGGCCACTAGCGTCGCGTACCCGCGTCGGTCGGTGCGCGCCGGTTCCCCCACGACACACCGCACAGGTATCCTGTGGAGATCGACACGATGGATGCACTTCGTTGGGGCCTCCTCGGGACCGCACAGATCACCCGCCGGCTCATTCCGGCCATTCGGGCGAATCGTCGTTCGGTCCTGACGGCGGTCGGCAGTCGCGATGCCTCCAGAGCCGAGGCCTACGCGCGGCAATGGGGGATCCCGCATGCCCACGACGGGTACGCGCGCGTGCTGGATAATCCAGCGGTCGACGCCGTTTACATCTCGCTGCCCAATTCGATGCATGCGGAATGGACGCTCGCGGCCATCGATGCCGGCAAACATGTGCTGTGCGAAAAGCCGCTGGTGCTCGATCCGGAGGATGTCGATCGGATTGCCCACAAGGCGCAAACCAGAGCCGTCACGGTCAGCGAGGCCATGATGTATCGGCACGAGCCGCTCACCGCACGAGCCGTGCGGTTCGCCCGCGAGCACGCGGTCGGACCCCCACGCAGCATCTCGGCCGGTTTCACCTATCAGCAGAGCCGTGCGCCTGACGTCCGCCTCGACCCGGCGTTGGGTGGAGGGAGCCTGTGGGACATCGGCTGCTATGCCGTCAGCTACGCGCGCCTCCTCGCGGGCGAAGAGCCGGAAGAGGTGTTCGGATGGGCGCAGTGGACGCCCTCCGGTGTGGACGAGAGCTTCACCGGCCTGATGCGCTTTCCCTCTGGCGTCGTCGCCACCATCCACTCAGGGTTTCGCACGGCCTATCGCACATGGGTCGAGCTCGCCGGCGAAGATGGTGTCATGCGCGTGCCCAATCCGTTCAAGCCGGGCACGAGAGAAGACATCGAGCTCCAGCGACAAGACGTGGCGCGGCGCGTGGCGGTCGAAGGATCGCTCGAGCTGTTCGTGCGCGAGGTGGCCGATTTCGTCGCCTCGGTGCAAGATGGTCGGGACCCCGTCGTGTCGCTGACAGAAAGTCAGGGCAATGCCGCCGCCCTCCAGGCCCTTCACGAATCGGCGCGGATGGGGAAGCCGGTCTCCGTCCGTCAGCGCGGCGCGCCGCCGCTGGCGTAAATAGGCGGCGGACGCGCGAGAGCGGTATGATCGCGAGGATGGAGTCGTCGGCGCCGACCGTGCTGTGGCGTCTGTTCCGGCCGGGCGGTGGGCGGGCGCGCGCGGTGCTCCTGCCAGCATCCTCACAGGCCACGCTCACCTTCTTCGTCGATGACGTGCTCGATCGAGCCGAGAACTATGAGGCGGCGGACATCGCCGTGTTTCGGGCCGACGATGTGAAGCGGTCGCTCCTTGCCGATGGATGGGAAGAGGAGGGGCAACTCCCACGATCATGATTCAGCCTACGAAACGTTGTCGCACCGTCGGCGTCAACGTCGGCGGCGTGCGGGTCGGCGGCGGCGCACCCGTCGTCGTCCAGTCGATGACGATGACCGACACGGCGGATGCGGCGGCCACCGCCCGCCAGTGCATCGAGCTCTGGGAAGCGGGGTCCGAGCTCGTACGCATCACGGTCAACGTGCCGGAAGCGGCTGCGGCGGTGCCCGAGAT
>JAIVJN010000195.1:1730-7561 GCA_020200025.1 Acidobacteriota bacterium
CAGCGATCCAGTCGACGGAGCTGGCACTCGAGACCGGACTGCGGAGGGATCAAATCATCATCTCGTGCAAGGTCTCGCGGCCGAGACATCTCATCGACGTCTATCGCGCGCTCGCACGCCGGACCGAGCAGCCGCTGCACCTGGGACTCACCGAGGCGGGCATGGGTGCCAAGGGTCTCGTCTGGTCGGCGTCGGCGATGGGCGTGTTGCTCAACGAAGGCATTGGCGACACCATTCGTGTGTCGTTGACGCCGCGGCCCGGCGGCGATCGGCGTGACGAAGTCTACGCCGCATGCGAGCTGCTCCAGGCTCTCGGCATCCGCTCCTATGCGCCGAGCGTGACCGCATGCCCCGGCTGCGGACGGACGACGAGCTCGACGTTTCAGGAGCTCGCCGAGCGCGTCCAAAACTACGTCCGCGATCGCATGCCGCAGTGGAAGCACACCTACGAGGGGGTCGAAACGCTGACGCTGGCCGTGATGGGCTGTGTCGTGAATGGACCCGGTGAATCGAAAGCCGCCAACATCGGCATTTCGCTGCCGGGAACGGGCGAGGCGCCTCACTGCCCGGTCTTCGTCGACGGCGAGCACGTCCAGACGATTCGCGGGACCTACGAGGAGCTCTCGGCCGCGTTTCAGACGCTGATCGACGACTACGTCGAGACGAGATACCCGAAGAAGTCCCCGGTCACGATTGATTCGTAGCAGGCGGTCCGCGCTCGTGCCCGTGACCATCCGCCCCGCCTCGCCAGCCGATCGCGCGTTCGTCCTTCACCTGGCCGCGCGACTCGCGAGCTTTCCCGTGCCGGCGTGGCGAACCGGCCCCGAGGTTGTCGATGGCGATCGCCGAGCCCTGGCCGCCTGGTTCGATCGGGCCGACCGCCGCGGCGAAACCATGCTCATCGCCGAGATCGACCGTCGCCCTGTCGGCGCCGCGTATCTCGTCACACTCACGGATTACTTTCTGCAGCGAGCGCATGGACACGTGTCGGTGCTGGCCGTGTCAGCCGACGCGGAAGGACGCGGAATCGGCTCGGCACTCCTCGACGCCGCGACGGACTGGGCGCGTCACCCGAGACGCTGCGCTACGTGAAACCGCTCTAGAACTATGTACACTTGCCCGCCAGAGGCCTGGTCGAAGCCGCGCGCGGTCACGCCGGGTGTGACTTCGAGGAAGTCGGAGAAGTCCTTGCGGCTGGTCAACGGGAGGCTGCGCTGCAGGTCACCCGAGATGTTGACGGCCTTGGACGAGCTCTCCGTCTCGAGCATCGGCGCTTCGGCGGTCACCTGAATCGTTTCGTCCAGCGTCCCGATCTTCAGAGAGACATCGATCGTCAGGTTCAGGCCGGCCGTGACGACGACGCCGCCGCGCTCGTTCCGCGAAAAGCCTTGCAGCTCGGCGACGATGACGTAGTCGCCGGGCAGCAGGTTCTGGAGGCGATAGACGCCTTCGGCATCGGAGACGGCCGTGACCGGCCGCGGTGCCGCTGGGCTCATCGCCGTGATCGTGACGCCGGGCAGCACAGCGCCCTGCTCGTCGCGAACGACACCACGAATGCTGCCTTCCGCCGTTATCTGGGCCAGGACGGTCGCGGGCAGCATCAGCAGCGCGACTAGAGCAAAGCCGAGGATGCGGGTCATGCTCTCCTCCTCCACACGTGTCACAAGATCGACCACTCACGACACCCAGATCCGATGTCGGATGGCCGACCAAAAAATCGAAACGAGAATGCTATCACCTTGGCGAGAAACTGCCCCACCGACCCATCGTGAGTGAAGGCGAATGACGAGGCGACTGGAGGCGCGGTATCTGCAGTGTGCGGCGCGCATCCACGCGGCGCTTCGTGACACAATCGCGCGACGCGTGATCCCGTCCGGGCGACTGTCCACCGTCGAGCGGGTCGCTTGCGCCGCTCTCCTCGCGACGGCGCTCGTCTCGGTGTCCGGATGGTGGACCACCCTGAGCCGTGTGGCGGGCGGCGCGGACAGCTACGGCTACGTCAGCGAGAGTCAGTTGCTGCGGCACGGGTCGCTCATCGATCGCCCCGCCGCGGACGTCCTGTTGCCGTTCGATCGTCCATACGCGCTCGCCGTGGCCGCGCCGCTCGGCTACACGGCATCGCTCTCGGCAGACGGGATCGTGCCCATCTATCCCGCCGGCCTGCCGGCTTTGATGGCCCTGGCGACACTCGTCGCCGGGCCCGACGGGCCGTTCTACGTGGCCCCGATCATGGGCGTCATCGGCCTGCTCATCGCGTTCCTGCTCAGTCGCACATGGTTCGACGTGCTGACCTCGTGCCTGGCGGTGACGTTCATCGCGTGGAACCCGCTCTACGTGGCCTACGCGAAGCAGCCGATGAGCGACGTGCCGGCGGCTGTGGCGCTGATGGCCGCGGTGTGGCTGGTCATGCGCCGGCAGTCGCGCCCGATGACCGCCGGCCTCGTGGCCGGGGCCGCGTTTCTCATTCGCCCGGCGCTGGCCGGCGGCTGCGCGGTGCTTGGCCTTGCCGCGCTCTATCGGTGCGGCCCGCGCGGCGCGCTGCGCTATGGCGCCACGTTCGCGCCGGCGGTGCTGTTGCAGGCCGTCCTCCATCAGGTGCTCTACGGCCACCCGCTGCAGAGCGGTTACGGCTCGCCCGCCACCTTGTTCTCGTGGAAGATGCTGCCGACGAACGTGGTGATCTACGGCCACTGGCTCGTGTTATCGCATTGGGAGACCCTCAGGTTCGTGTTGCCGGGGCTCCTGGTGTTGACGATCGTCGCGGCGTCGGGAGTGACGCGGACATTCGAACGATGGGGGTCATGGGTCGCCGTCGCGGGCGTCGTGGTATGCGGTGCAGGGGTTGCCTACGAAGCGAGTCGCTGGCTCGAGCGGCACGGTACGTGGAGGCTGGCACAGGTCGAGGAGAAGTATCCGCTGCTCGCGAGATGGATCGCGCAGTCGACGGCGCCCGACGCGGTGGTGATGGCGTTTCAACACAGCGGCTCGATCCGGTACTACGCCGGACGTCAGACAATCCGGTGGGACGCGCTGCGAAGCGAAGACCTCATCCCGGCAGTGCGGCATTTCCAGGCTCGCGGCGTCAGTGTGTTCGCCGTCCTCGAGGGCGTCGAGCTCGGTCAGTTTCAGGATCGTTTTCGCTCCGAGCTCGATCGCGTCGACCTGCTACCGGCCGGACAGGCGCGCGGGGTGATCGTGGTGGAGTTGCGAGTCAGAGCAAGCGGTTAGCAGCCCGCAGAATTGCGCGGGGTCACATCAGAATCTGGCGACGGGCCGGTGATCAGCCGCACGCTGCGCTGATAGGTCAGGTACGACGAGGCCCATTGCAGCAGCACCGACACCCGATTGCGGAACCCGATCAGGAAGAAGATGTGCACGAACAACCAGAAGAGCCACGCGACGAAACCGGTGAGTTGGAGCCAGCCAAGGTCCGCTACAGCCGCGGCGCGGCCCACCGTGGCCATGTTGCCCATGTCACGGTAGTGGAACGGCAACGCGTCTTGTCCTTTGAGTCGGCGGCGAATGCTTTTCGCCGCGTGCGCACCGCCCTGTTTCGCCACCTGGGCGACACCCGGCAGCGGGTTGCCGGTTTGATGGGTAAAACGTGCCAGGTCGCCTGCCACGAAGACGTTCGGGAAACCGGGAACCGTGAGATCGGGCTCGACGATGACCCGACCGGCCCGATCGAGTGGGACCCCGAGCGTCCGCGCAAGCGGCGACGCGGCCACACCGGCGGCCCACAGGATGGTGTGGGCCGGCACACGGTCGCCGCCGACGTGAACGGCGTCAGCCTCAATCTCTGTGACGGTCGCGTTCTCCCAAACCTCGACGCCCAGGCGCCGGAGGGCACGCCGGGCAGAGTCTCGCAACGGCTTGGGAAACGTGCCGAGGATCGACGACCCCGCTTCGATGAGCACGACGCGAGCCGACTCGGGATCGATCGTGTCATATTCGCGGCGCAGCGTGTGGCGCGCGATCTCGATGAGCGTGCCTGCAAGCTCGACACCCGTCGGGCCGCCACCGACCACGACGAAGGTCAGCAAGTGGCGTTGGCGCTCGGGATCCGGCTGCCGCTCGGCCTGTTCGAAGGCCAAGAGCACCCGCCGTCGAACGGCCAGTGCATCGTCAAGGGTCTTGAGACCCGGGGCGTGCGATTGCCAATCGTCACGTCCGAAGTACGAATGCGCAGCGCCGGTCGCCAGGATCAGGAAGTCGTATGGAATTCCGACACCGTCCTCGAGATACACCTGCCTCTTGGCGAGCGCCACGTGGGCGACGTCGGCAAGGAGCACGCGGACGTTCTGCTGCTTGCTGAGAATCCAGCGGATGGGCGAGGCGATGTCGCCGGGCGATAGCCCGGCGGTTGCGACCTGATAGAGCAACGGCTGAAAGACATGATGGTTGTGTCGATCGAGGAGCGTGATCGTCACTGGCGCGCGCGCCAGTTTCCGAGCTGCCTGCAGGCCGGCGAATCCGCCGCCCACGATCACGACCTTAGCCGAGGATGCTGAGGAGCCGGATTGAGGGGTGGCGAAGGGCACAGATGATACCGACATAGGAGTCGCGATGATACAGGCCGGTGCGAAAGTGACGCCTCAGCGGCGCCACCACGAAGGTTCCCATGAAATGGGTGACGCGCGACTGACGACTGTGCATCAACTCTTCCGGTTCGGCGGTAAGCTAAGCTGATAGGCGCATGCCGAGACCTGCTGTCGCTCCGCCCGAATCGACGACCGAGACCGCCTGTCCCCTCGATTGTCCAGACGCGTGCACGCTGAGCGTGACGCTGCGGGGCGGGCGCATCACGAAGATCGATGGCGCCACGAGCAACGAGATCACGCGCGGATACATCTGCGCCAAGGTCCGCCGTTTCGACCGACGTGTCTACGGAGACGATCGGCTGCTCTACCCGGCGGTCAGGATCGGCCCGAAGGGCGCCGGACAGTTCCGCCGCGTGCCATGGGATGAAGCGCTCGACCTCGTGGCGACGCGCATGCGCGATGCGCGAACAGAGTTCGGCGGCGAATCGATCTTGCCGCTCTCCTACGGCGGGTCGAATGGCCTCCTGACACAGGACACGACCGATGCCATGCTCTTCCGGCGGCTTGGCGCGTCTCGGCTGCTGCGCACGGTCTGCGCGGCACCGACGGGCGCCGCCAACCAGGGTCTCTACGGCAAGATGCCGTCGACGAGCTATCAGGACTATCCAGATGCGCGACTGATCATCTTGTGGGGTGTCAACCCCGGCGTCTCCGGGATTCACTTGATGCCGTTCCTCAAGGAGGCTCGGCAGAACGGCGCCACGGTCGTCGTGATCGATCCCCGCGCGACGCCACTCGCGCGTCAAAGTAACATTCACCTCGCCGTCCGCCCGGGCACCGACCTCCCGTTGGCACTGGCGATTCACCGTTACCTGTTCGAAGAAGGCCATGCTGACGTGGCGTTTCTCGCCGAACACGCCGACGGCGCCGACCGCCTGCGCGAGCGCGCGAAGCCGTGGACATTCGAGCGCGCGGCCGAGACGACAGGAGTGCCGATCGACGCCATTCGTGACCTCGCCGAGCGGTACGTCCACGCCTCACCAGCGCTCGTGAAATGCGGGTGGGGACTCGAGCGCAATCGCAATGGCGGCAGCGCCGCAGCCGCGGTCCTGGCGCTGCCTGCGGTGGCCGGCAAGTTCGGCATACGGGGCGGCGGCTACTCGCTGAGCAACTCGGCTGCTTGGGCGATCGAGCGGACCTGGGTGCGCGACCAAGAGCCGAAGACGCGTGCCATCAACATGAACCATATCGGACGCATCCTCCACGAGGCCGAGGGGCCGCCCGTGAAGG
>JAIVJN010000196.1:0-1579 GCA_020200025.1 Acidobacteriota bacterium
TCGCGGTGTATGGTGCAATCTGCCGTCAATCAAATTGACGTAGATCTGTTCACGCACAGCCATGACCTGGAGCCAACTCTACGATCCTCTCGGCAGCTTGCCGCTCTCGGCGCTCGTCGCGTCGCTGCCGGTCGTCGTGCTGCTGGGGTTGCTGGCGCTCTTCCAGATTCGTGCGCACATCGCCGCCTTGGCTGGGCTGGCGGCGTCGATCCTGATCGCGGTCACCGTATATGGAATGCCGGCGCCGTTCGCGCTCGCCGCGGCCGCCAGCGGCGCAGCGTTCGGCCTGTTCCCGATTGGCTGGATCGTCCTGTGCGCCCTGTTCGTGTACGACATCACGGTCCGAACCGGCAAATTCGAAGTCCTCAAAGACACCATCGCGCGATTGGCCGACGATCGGCGGATCCAGGCGTTGCTCATCGCGTTCTGCTTCGGCGCTTTCATCGAGGGGGCTGCCGGGTTCGGAACGCCTGTCGCCATTTCGGCTGCCATGCTCATCGGTCTCGGGTTCAAGCCATTACACGCCGCCGGCATTGCGCTCATCGGCAACACCGCCCCGGTAGCGTTTGGCGCGCTGGGCACACCCATCATCGCGCTCGCTCGCGTCACTGGCTTGCCGCTCGAACAGTTGAGCGCAATGGTTGGACGCCAGCTCCCGGTCTTCTCGATCATCGTCCCGTTCTGGCTGGTGTGGGCGATGGCAGGCTGGCGCGGGATGCGCGAAGTGTGGCCCGCATGCCTGACGGCCGGAGTGAGCTTCGCCGTCGTGCAATTCCTCGTCAGCAATTATCACGGACCCTGGATCGTCGATATCGCCGCATCAATCGTGTCCATCCTGGCGCTGGTGATTCTCCTCCGCGTCTGGCAGCCGCGATCGGTGTGGCGATTCGCTGACGAGCGTGTCGCGGTTGAACCGGCGGGCGCCGGCCAATCGACGCCGTCCACCCGGGAGACTGTGACGGCGTGGATGCCGTGGGCGATTCTGTCCGTGTTCGTGTTCGTGTGGGGATTGCCGCAGTTCAAAGCATGGCTGAACGAGTTGTCGGCGCCCGTCATGGCGGTTCCGTCCCTTCACAATCAGGTCTTTCGCACCCCGCCGGTCGTCGCGCTGCCGAAAGCGGAAGAGGCCGTATTCGTCTTCAACTGGCTCTCGGCTACCGGGACCGCATTGCTGCTGTCAGGTCTTCTGTCCGGTCTGCTGCTCGGTCTCAGACCCGTCGCTCTGCTGGGCGTCTTCGCGCAAACCCTGAAGCGCGTCAGGATCTCCCTGCTGACGATCGCGGCGATGCTGGCCTTGGGCTTCACGACACGCTACGGAGGACTCGATGCGACGATGGGACTCGCCCTTGCAAGCACCGGGTTTTTGTTTCCATTCTTCTCGCCTCTCCTGGGTTGGCTGGGCGTGGCGTTGACCGGGAGCGACACGTCATCCAACGTCCTCTTCGGCAACCTGCAACAAATCACCGCCGGGCAAGTGGGGATGTCGCCCGTGCTTGCAGCAGCCTCGAACAGCACCGGCGGTGTCATGGGCAAGATGATCGACGCGCAGTCGATCGTCGTGGCCAGCGTTGCCACAGGC
>JAIVJN010000196.1:1639-5998 GCA_020200025.1 Acidobacteriota bacterium
GCATCCTCGCGGACGTGTGTTGATCGTCGGCGCGGGGAAAGCCTCTGCACCCATGGCCGGAGCGGCCTGCGAGATCCTGGGCGACCGGGTCGCCGCCGGGCTCGTTGTCGTCAAGGATGGGCACTGTGGCTCATACGGCGGCAGAATCGGGCGGGTCGAGCTGCGCGAGGCCAGCCATCCTGTGCCAGATGCCCGTGGCGTGGCCGCTGCAACCAATCTTTCAACGCTCTTGCAGGACGCAAACGAGCACGGCATCGTCCTCGCACTGCTGTCGGGCGGCGGTTCCGCGCTTCTCACGTTGCCGGCTCCGGGGCTCTCACTCGCCGACATCCGCGCGTTGACCGATGTGCTCCTGCGTTCAGGTGTGACGATCGCGGAGCTCAATTGCCTGCGTAAGCACTGCCTGCAACTTGCCGGCGGCGGATTAGCCCAGCTCGCCGCTCCCGCGCAGGTCGCGGGGCTGATCGTCTCGGACGTCGTGGGCTCGCCTCTCGACGTGATCGCATCGGGACCCACAGTGCCAGACCCGACGACGTTCGAGGACGCGTGGAACATTGTCATGCGCCATGGACTGACGCGAACCCTGCCACCGGCGATTACCAACAGGTTGCAGGAGGGCTATCTGGGCGAGATACCGGATACGGCTAAGAGGACCGACCCGATGTGGGGGCGCGTGCACAACAGGGTTATTGCGAGCAACGTCAACGCCGCGGAAGCGGCCGCCGCCGCGGCGCGCGACCGAGGCCTGGCTGCCACGATTCTGACCACCGCGCTCGAAGGCGAAGCAGCTGAAGTCGGGACCGCCATGGCGACGATGGCGCGCAGACTGAGACGCGACGGCAGCACACTTCAGCAGCCGATGCTGCTCGTGGCCGGTGGCGAAACAACGGTGACCCTGCATGGCGACGGAGTTGGCGGGCGCAACCAGGAACTGGCTCTTGGGGCGGTCATGGGTCTCGCGGGAATCGAAGGCGTCTTGCTTGCGACGCTGGCGACCGACGGCGGTGACGGACCGACGGACGCCGCTGGCGCGGTCGTGACCGGCGACACTGACGGCCGGGCGCAGGCGTTGAACCTGGACCCACGGACGTTTCTGAACCGTAACGATGCTTACAACTTCTTCGCTCCCCTGGGCGCCTTGCTGCGTCCCGGGCCGACTTTGACGAACGTCAACGATCTGCTGTTCGTTCTTGTCGCGCCAGTTCCGCCGCCTTCTTCATAACGTCCAGACGACCGGCCTGCCGCGAGATCCGCTGACGCTCGTTCCGTGCACTCTGCAGCACCCCCAGATCGCCGTCGGCAGCCGTCCAGCCTGCGAGCAACGCGTCATACGCTGTGGCCGCGGCCTGGGCATCGCCATCGCCGGGCAGGGTGCGCGCCAGTCCCAGCTGCGCCATCGGCAAGAGAGGAGAAAAGGGATCGACGCCGCGGTGCTCCAGAACACGCGTCTTGGTTGTGATGGCTCGCAACCAACATTATCTGCAGCTTTGGCGCCCTGCAGCGTGATGCGTCGGTCGCCGTGCCGAGCGGCGCCCAGGAACAGGACGTTGCCAAACGGGAATCCTTCTCTCCGCCTCTCCGCCACATTAGCCACATTGTCCGCGCCCCGGCCTCCAGTTGGGTCTGGGCGCGCCACGCTTGGGCTTTCGCACTGGTACAGGTAATATGGCCTCCTATGTGCCGTCCTCGCCAAAAGGACGCGCTGTGAATCGCGAAGACGGCCGTCAGTTGCTCGACCGGATTGGCGTGCTTAAGCATGCCTGTGACGTTGATCTGTTAGTGTTTTTTGCCAGGCACCCGCGCAGCCTGCTGACGAGCGAGCAACTCGCGGCCTGGCTGGGATACGAACTCAAACAGATCGCCGCATCGCTCGAGATGTTGCTCGACGCGGGACTCCTGACGCGCACCCAGAACCCCACGCACGCCGCACGGATGTTCATCTTCGTCGTCGGAGACTCCAGCGATGACTGGGTTCCACCGCTCCTGAAGCTTGCGTCCACTCGCGCCGGCCGGCTGGCGGTAAAAGAGGAACTCTCGCGCCGTGCATCGAAGGACACGGACGGACCCGTCGGACACGCCGCCCGCCAGACGCGGGCCACGGACTCGCCTTCGCCCGTTCGTCGTGCGACGGCAGCCGGACGAGACTTCGGGAACAAGGTCGGATAGCGTCAAGGACGTAAAGGGCGACTATGACTGAAGACGATCTGGTCAGGACGGGCATCGGCGGGTTGGATGACATCCTAACGGGCGGCATTCCTCGCGGCAATATTATCCTCCTCGAAGGCGCGATCGGGACTGGCAAGACGACGACAGGCGTCGAGTTCGTCTACCGTGGCGCCAGCCAGTTCGACGAGCCGGGGATCATCGTCCTGTTCGAGGTCTCACCCGAAAAGATTGCGCGCGACGCGGCAAAGCTCGGGTGGGATCTTCCGGCCCTCGAGCGACAGAATCGGTTGAAGATCATCTTTACCACGCGATCCGTCTTCAGCCAGGAGCTGCAACAGGCCGATAGTCTTCTGCTCGACGAGGCGGCGAAGATGGGCGCGCGCCGCATCTTCGTGGACGGCGTGGCAGGCGTGCTTGGCGGCGTCAACGGGCAGGAGCCCCGTGACGCGTTCCAGGTGCTCGTCGAGGGATTGAACCGCGAGAACCTCACGGCCGTCCTGGCGCTCGAAGCGAGTGTGCTCAGCGGAGACCGCCCTGCCGCCTTGCCCGAAGAGTCCATTGCGGACACGGTCATGCGGTTGCGTATGGAAGACATCTCTCGGGCGACTGTGCGATCGATCGAGATTGTGAAATCGCGCGGGCATGAGTTTCAGATGGGCCGGCATACATTCAGGATTCTCGATGGGCACGGCATCCAGGTGTATCGCAGAGTGCAGGCGCCCCGGAAGGCGAGCCGCGACCGCGCCGCCGCCTTCGATCCGACAACACGCGTTACCACCGGTATTCCGGGACTCGACGAGATCGTGAACGGCGGTTACTTCCTCGGGAGCACGACCGTGGTGGCCGGCATCTCCGGCGTCGGCAAGAGCGTCATGGCGCTGCAGTTCATCGCCGAGGGTGCCCGCCGTGGCGAGCGGAGCCTCATGTTCTCCCTCGACGAGCAAGTGCCACAGATATTACGGAACGCGAAGACTATCGGGATCGATCTGCAGCCGTGGATCGATCAAGGGCTCGTGCGGGTGCAATACGATCCTCCTCAGGAGATCGAAGTCGACCAGCATTTCCACGAGATCGAGCGAGTCGTGACGGAGTTTCAGCCCAGACGGGTGGTGTTCGACAGCATCTCCACGTATGGCTCGAGCCTGGGCACCAAAGGGCGTGCGTTTCGCGATTTCTTTCACGCGCTGATCGCGTTGATGAAAGAGCATCAGACCGGGACCGTCTACAACCATGAGAACCCGGAGATGCTCGGGATGTCATCGATGATGGGTGATTTCGCCATGAGCTCGCTCGTGGATAACATCCTCCTGATGAACTGGATCGAGACCGGCGATACGTTTCGTCTCGGACTGACCGTCGCCAAGATGCGCGCCAATCCGACAACGCGCATGACCCATGAGTGCGAGATCCTCGATCAGCAGGGCCTGCGCGTGCTGCCACGCCAGTTGCCCGTCGCGTTCCCACAGGTTCCGTTCTCTGGCTATCAGGGGCTGGTTTCGCGTGGACCGACGAGGCATCCGCGGTTGGGCCGGCGCCGGGGCACGCAAGAAGGCGAGACCACATAGGCGCCACATGTATCAAGGGGACGACTCGCTCTTCGACGTCAACGTCTGGAAGCCGGCGTTACAGAAGTACAGCGCCGTCACCCACCTGACGGTCACCTTGTACGACGTCGACGAGCGCGTTGTCTTTTGCGGCTCTGAGCCGTCGACTCCCTTCGTTGCCCTGTTCGACGAGTACGGCTACGCGCCTGACATGCTGACCGAATGCGCTCGGCAGTGCCTCGCACAGGACGAGAATCGAGATCCGGTAATTCTAGCGCCCTCGTACGGCCTCGCCGTTGTCGGCACCTCACTGGCGCTCGATGGGAAGATTGTCGGCGCGGCCATCGCCGGCTATGTGCTCGTGGAGTTCACACAAGCGTCGAGCATTGAGCGACTCGCGCGCCAAGCGGGTGTTCCGTTCAAGCGCTTGTGGGATGTGACACGGCAGCAACAGCCCGTACCACAACGACGCCTGGTCCTGCACGGCGAACTGCTGCAGGTGCTGGGCGACACCATCCTCCGAGAGAACGATCAAACACGGAAACTCAAGACCGAGATGGCCGCGAAGGACGAATTCCTGGCCGTGGTGTCCCACGAACTGCGGACGCCGCTTACCCCCATTCTCGGATGGGCTCGCATTCTCAAAGAG
>JAIVJN010000197.1 GCA_020200025.1 Acidobacteriota bacterium
GCCCTGAGCTGCAAGCGGCGACGCCGTCACTGCGCCGTCCAATCGTCGACGAGCCGATTGAAGCGAGCTTGTAGCGCGGCGTACGTGTAGTGCTCGAGAAACGTGTTTCTCCCCGACTCGCCAAGCTGGCGACGCCGGCAGGCGTCGGCAAGCAATCCCGGGATGACGCGGCCCATCTCTTCCAAGGTGTCGACGAGGACGCAGTTCTGACCGTCGATCAACTCCGGCAGAGAGCGAGCCGTGATTCTGGTGGCGACGACCACCTGGGCGTGACTGAGGGCCAGAGGGATCTTCATGCGCGTCCCGGTGTCGTGCTCCCAGGGAACGACGTGAAGATCATAGGGCCGCAGCACGGAGGTCAGTTGTTCGACAAAGCCCGTGCGAACGGCGCCCGCCCTCTCCATCTTGGCAAGCAGCGATTCTGACGCGTCTTTCAGACTCCCGATGACCCACAGCTCTGGTCGGCCCGGGCCTGCGGCAGACGCCGCGGGCCAGGCGACGTCGAGAAAACGCTCGAGCCCGAACCGATTCGAGGTCGTTGTCATGCCTCCGACGTGCACGATCCGCGCCTCTCCCTCCGCTTTGGCGTCGTCGGCCAGGCGGACCGGCGCGTAGGCCGGCGGGATATACGCGACACGCGAGTTGAACTGCTGCAACTCGGACACTTCGGTGGTGGAGGTGCTGACGATCCCACGCACCTGACGCACCAGGGCTTCCTCGCCGCGCTTCATCAACCAATTGACGAGTTGTGCGCGTCGCGTCAGCCCTTTGCGCTCGGTGGCCAACGTCCACACCCGCCAGATCCAGTCGTGATGGCTGTACACCACGGGGGTCGAGTGGCCGGCGCGCACGGCAAGAGCCGCTGGAATCAAATTCTCGGCCCAGACAATGTCCGGATCAATCTCGCCGATGATCTTGCCCAATTCCGCCAGCGTGCGCGGATCGACCGAGGACGTCAGGTACGAGGTCGGGCTCGCAAGCGCGCCAATCGAGCGGCGCACGGACCGAAATGTCTGGGGGATGCGCTTCAGTTGAACGATGTGCACCGATGCACACCGCCTCCGTATTTGCTCCCATTCGTCTGGATTGTTCTTCGCGAACGCTGCAAAACCAAAAGACTCGGCGGGATCGGAGAGCAGGACCAGCGCGACCTCGACGTCACCGCCGGTCAACAGCTCCAGATGATTACGCATCGTCGCCGGACCACCCCCCGGAGCGTTGGCGCTGATGGGATGATCCTCCATCAGGAAGAGATATCGCGCTCTCTTGCTGGTTCGAGGCATGGAATACCGGGACGTGGGTGAAGCGAGTGTCGCGATCACATCACCTCGCAGACGGGGCTCTCGTAGGTTCCACACTCCCACGCTTGGACCCCAAGGGGTTCGAACGAGAACCGCGTGCATCGAAGGCCCATCTCCTCCAGCCTTGCGCTCACGCGGTGCCGAGTCTCAGCCGGGCAGAAGAAGTACATGTAGCCTCCGCCGCCGGCACCGCTGACCTTTCCACCGAGCGCGCCGGAGCGCCTCGCTTCCTGGTAGATGTCATCGAGTAGGGGGGTGCTGATCTGGTCTGACATCTTCTTCTTGCTGGTCCACGCGTCATGGAGTAATGCGCCAAACTCGTTGAGCGCTCCCTTCAGCACCGCGTTCTTCATCGCCACGGTGAGAGCCTTGAGCTGCTGCATGGCCTCGATCGGCTCTTGATGACCCGCCTGATAGTTACTGACCTGGGCGTCGATGATGCCTGACGACAAACGGGTGCCGCCCGTGTAGCAGAGGACGAGGCAGTACTGCAGCTCGTTGAGCGTGTCGCTCGAGATGCGGAGCGGGTTGACGACCACGCCAGACGCGCTGAACTCGATGAAGTTGAACCCGCCGAAGGTGGCAGCGTACTGATCTTGCATCCCGCCTTTGATGCCGAGCTCTTCGCGTTCGAGCACATAGGCCAACCGTGCCAATTCGTACGCGGTCAACGGCACGTGCCGCCACGTCGCGAACGCGTGGAGCATGGCCACCACCACCGCCGACGAGGAGCCCAAGCCAGAGCCTGGCGGCGCATCCGTGTGGAGCGACAGCTCGCATCCGACACCGACGCCACCCCCATCGGTCTGCCCACATATCCACTTGAAGGCAGCCTTGACCAGGTCGAGCTTGCCATCGTAGACGGGCGGTTGCTCCAGGTCGAAGCGACTGGTCAGGTTGTAATCGAGCGATCGCACGATCAACTCGCGACTACCATTGCTGACCAGCGTCGCGTACGCATAGCGGTCGATCGTGGCATTCAGCACCACCCCGCCACATTCAGCCGCGTAGGGCAGCACGTCCGTGCCCCCGCCGCAAAAGCTGATTCTGAGGGGTGCGCGGCTGCGAATGCGTTTGCTCGGCATCTCAAGACTCTTGAAGCGGAGGCGACGGGCGGTGAGGATGGCGCGAGGAGGCGCGGGGACAGAGAGAGTGCGTCGATCTCGGCGGTCTCATCGCGTGCAGTGACGTCGATGAGGGGACCGGAGGATCGGATTGATCGCACTCCTCGACCGCCGTCAAAAAGAGGCAGCCCCATCGCACGTCACGCTGGCTGACGGTGAGCGCCAACGCCCGTCGTGGATTGTGGGTCATGGGAGTCGGAGGATTGGGGGGGTGGGAGCCGAGCAATTGCACGTGACAGCTACATGGCTACGGTCAGACGACCATCGATTCAGCGAAAGATGGACAGGCCCCACTGCGGGTAGAGGGGATCGGGAACGAGCGAATGATAGCCTTCAGGAAGCGAATGCAGCAGCGATGACACTCGGCGGTTGGCGATCGCCAGCACATTAAAGTACGTGTCGACGCCCTCGGGCGATGGCGTCATGACTTCCGGCGTGTCGATTCTGACCAGCGTGTAGCCGTAGTCCTCGCGCAGCCAGGTGCTGAGCTGAGCGCACGAGCGGCCGAACAGGCACTGGTTGTAACTGTTGAATTCCACGATCAAGAGCGGCTGAGATCCGAGGAGCGTCGTTCGACCGCCGCGCATCACCGGTATCTCGAACCCTTCGACATCCATCTTGATGAGGTCAGGCTTGAGACCGCGCGCGGCGCAGTAGGTATCGAGCGTGGTGCAGGGTACTGTGACAACGTCGCCGGACGAGATCTCAGAGTGTGCGAACGAGTGCGCGCCGGCATTGCGCGAGAC
>JAIVJN010000198.1 GCA_020200025.1 Acidobacteriota bacterium
GGGGGGCACGGGTCGGCGACGAGGCATGGTAGCGCGCGCCTACGTGCCAGACGCCGGTGATCTGGTCTGGTTGACGTTCGATCCGCAAGCTGGTCATGAGCAGCGCGGTCGGCGTCCTGCGCTGGTCCTGTCGCCGCGCAGCTACAACTCGAAAGCGCGGCTGGCCATTGCCTGCCCCATTACCAGTCACGTGAAGGGTTATCCGTTCGAAGTGCCGTTGCCTCCAGGCCGGAAGATCTCAGGGGTTGTCCTCGCCGATCACGTCAAGAACCTCGATTGGCAGGCGCGGCACATCGCGTTCGAAGCCAAGGCTCCCGCCGACGTCATGACCGATGTGCGCGAGCGGCTCCGTGTGCTGTTGGGGTTGTAGCAAACTGACCGTCGGCACTACGGCCTGACACCGACGGGTGGATGATTTCGTCGCTATCCTCGGCCGACTGTCTCGATCAGCATCCGTCGGCGAGCGATCGAACCTTTTCTGTCGGAAGGATTTCGTCCCAGGCGACCCGAGCAGATGCCGGACACGCACGGCGTTCGGCCTGCGGACGCCTTGCAACTGGCGGCAGCGTTGGTGTGGTGCCGGGAACACCAGAAACAGCGTCCGTTCGTCTGCTTGGACGCGGATCTGAGGACGGCCGCGACGGCTCTCGGATTTTCGACCGGCCGTAGAGATTTCGCGACGCCATGGATGGAATTGCGCTCTGATGCGAGATGCGGCGCGACGCACAACGCATCCGGCCCGAGATTCGTCTAAGGCCGGCATGGGCACCTTTCTCCGCGACGTGGTCTACTCGCTCCGGAAGTTCGGCTCGGCGCGCGCCTTTACGGCCACGGCCGTCTTGACGCTCGCCCTGGGGATCGGCGGTACCACGGCGATCTTCACGCTCATTCATGCGGTGATGTTGAAGTCGCTGCCGGTGGGCGACCCCTCCCGCCTTTACCGCATTGGCGACGGCGACAACTGCTGCGTGCAGGGCGGTCCCCAGGACCGCTGGGGCATGTTCTCGTTTCCGCTATTCGAGCGCATCAAGGCCGAGGTGCCGGAGTTCGAGCAACTCACCGCCTTCCAAGCCGGCATGGGACGCATGAGCGTGCGTCGGCAGGGCGTGGACGACGCGCCGCGGCCGCTCCGGGCGACCTACGTTTCCGGCAACTACTTCACGACGCTTGGCGTGCGCGCCTCCGCTGGTCGCGTGTTTACCGCCCCGGACGACATGGCGGCGGCCTCCCCCGTCGTGGTGCTGGCCTATCACGCCTGGCAGGGCGCGTACGGCGGGGACGCCTCGATCGTGGGGGCTACGCTGGTGGTGGAGGGGCAGGCCTTCACCGTGGCGGGCGTGACGCCGCCGGGGTTCTTCGGCGAGACGTTGAAGGCCGATCCGCCCGACATGTGGGTGCCATTGCAACAGGAACCCCTGATCGCCGGGACCCAGACGTCGCTCCTCCGCCAGCCCATCTCGTCGTGGCTGCGGGTGATCGGAAGGCTCCGCCCGGGCGCGTCCATCGACGGCATGGAAGCGCGGCTCACCGGCCTGTTACGACAGTGGATGCGGCACGAGGCGGGCTATCCGCCCAATTGGCTGGCCGAAGTCGAGCGCGTGCTGCCGCAGCAGGTGATCACCGTGGTGCCCGCAGGCGCCGGCGTCGGCGTGATGAAGGAGCAGTACGGGCGCAGCCTGCGGATCCTGCTGGCGGTGTGCGCGCTGGTGCTGCTCATCGCCTGCGCCAATGTGGCGAACCTGCTGCTGGCGCGCGCGGTCGCTCGCCGCGGCCAGACGGCGGTGCGCCTGGCGATGGGAGCGTCGCGCCGGCAGATCGTGACCGAGGCCCTGGTGGAGAGCGTGCTGCTCGCCATCGGCGGTGCGATTGCCGGACTGATCGTTTCGGTCGGCGCCTCCCGGCTCCTGCTATCGCTCGCCTTCTCCGGTGCGAGCATGCTGCCGATTGACACGATGCCGTCGCCGCTGGTGTTGGCCTTCGCCACCGGCCTCGCGCTCGTGACGGGCCTGCTCTTCGGCACCGCGCCCGCGTGGCTGGCGACGCGTACCGATCCCATCGAAGCGCTGCGCGGCGCGGGTCGCACCGCCGGCGACCGGGCGTCGTTCGCGCGCAAGGCGCTGCTCGTGCTGCAGGCGACGCTCTCTGTCGTGCTCGTGGCCGGATCGACGATGCTCGGCCGCAGCCTGGGTAACCTCGAGGGACAAAACTTCGGCTTCCACCGCGACGGCCGGGTGCTGGTGTCAGTGGGGCGGCCTTCGGCGTCGATCACGGGTGAGCGGCTCACGGCGTTCTACCGCGAGCTGGAGGGACGGCTCTCGCGGATCGCGGGGGTGCAGAGCGCGGGGCTCGCGCTCTACAACCCGCTGACCAATAACTGGGGCGAAGGCGTCCTGATCGCCGGCAAGCCGCTGCCGGCGCCGGGCGAGCAGACCGGTGCCTCGTGGGACCGGGTGAGCACGAACTACCTGCAGCAACTGGGCGTGAAGCTCGTGCGCGGTCGCCACTTCACCGCAGCCGACAACGAGACAGCGGAGAACGTGGCCGTGGTGAACGAGGCGTTCGTACGTCGCTTCTTCAAGCCCGAGGAGGATCCGCTCGATCAGCACTTCGGGCTGAACCTGCCCGAGAACGTCAATTCCTTCCGTATCGTGGGCGTCGTGGCCGACGCGCGGTTCGCGGCGTTTCAGCTCGACCGCCCGATGCGGCCGATGTTCTTCGTGCCGCTGGCGCAGACGGTGAACTACGCCAACGAGATGATGAAGCGCGTCGAGACCGCCTCCCATTACGTCGGCGGGCTGCTGCTGGTGACCAACACGTCGCCCGGCGCGCTCGAGCCGCAGGTGGCGCGCGCGCTGGCCGAGGCGGATCCGAACCTGGCCGTGATCAGCGTGCGCACCTTGCAGGAGCAGGTCGAGCGGACCTTCGACCAGCAGCGGGCGGTGGCGAGCCTGGCCGGCCTGTTCGGCATGATCGCGCTGGTGCTGGCTGCGATCGGTCTCTACGGCGTGACCGCGTACTCGGTCGCCCGGCGAACCAGTGAGATCGGCGTCCGCATGGCGCTCGGCGCCGATCGCGGGCGGGTGATCGGACTCGTCCTGGGCGGCGCGTTCCGGCGCGTGGCGGTCGGCCTGCTGCTCGGGCTGCCACTGGCGGTGGGCACCGGGTATCTC
>JAIVJN010000021.1 GCA_020200025.1 Acidobacteriota bacterium
TCGCGGCGGCCTTGCTCCACCGTCGCCTCCTTGGGATCGCGCAGCCCCCACGTCCCGGTGTCCGACATCTCGCGCGTCGAGGTGTTCTTGCCGGTGCTCTTCGCTTTCAGTCCTTCGGCCAGAAAGACCAGCATCGCGGTCGGATCGCCAGCCACGACGTCCGGGAGCATCTTCTGCAGATGCTCCGGCATGGTGAGCGTGGCGCGCTTCGCCGCCTCGAGATTCACGAGATTGGGGGTCATGTAGAGCGACGCCGACGTCTCGCCGACGCCGCCGTGCCGATCGAACACACGCGGCGGCATCGTGGAGGACGTGGGCGCGGCTCGCGTGAGGAACGGCGCGGCCGCTTCGCCCAGCTCAATCGCCACGCCTTCGGTCTCCTGATTGATGCGGTCGGCGATGTAGCGCGTGATGACCTGATTGCCGCCGTGACTGTTGAGCAGGAGCACACGCGTGAATCCGTGCCGCATCAGACTCTGCGCCGCCTCGAAGTACACCTGCTGAATCGTCTGCGCCGATAGCGTGATCGTCCCAGGAAATTCCATGTGATACGGCGAATTGCCGGGTAGAAGAATCGGCGCGACGAGGACGTCTGTCTTCTGCGCGACCAGCTTCGCGCGCTCGAGGCCGTTCAAGTAATCGGTGCCGATCGGCAGATGCAGGCTGTGCTGCTCGAGCGCCGCAATCGGGATGATCACCATGTCCGTCCGCAGGCGCAGCTCCTGCACTTCGGGCCACGTCATGTGCGGCAAATAGTTGCGAACCTTCTCCTCGTGCCAGACGGGATTGGTCGGCTGTCCGGCCGCGATGGCCGGCATGATCAGCCCAGCGAGCAACAGCAGCAGGTGCTTCTTCATCTCGACCTCACAGCGGTCATCGTCAACTCGAGACGCGCGCCGCGGGCGAGCTCTTTCACCGCAACGGTCGACCGAGTCGGCAGCGGGGTTGACGTGAAGTGCTCCTTGTAGATCTCGTTGAACCGCTGGAAATCTGACATGTCGGCCAGATACGCCGTGACCGAAACGACATCGGCGAGCGTCATGCCCGCTTCCTTCATCACCATCTGCACGTTCAACATGATCTGCCGCATCTCGGGCTCGAAGCCGCCGGTGACCAATTGACCCGTCACCGGATCGCCGCCCGTGCTACCCGATAAGTACAGGGTGTCCCCCACGAGGATTCCGGGTGTCAGCGGCGACGGCGTCGGTTTGTAACCGGCCGGCTGAATGGCCCGTTTTTGATTGGATGACTGTCCGGCACTTGCCTGAAGCGAAGTCGGGGAGTCGAAATGATCGACCACGAGCTTTGCGATGCGTCCGATGCGATCCTCGGCTTCGCCCAGGGAGCCGGTGACGCCATTGACGAGCACGGCAATCACGATCGGCCCCGAGCGCGAGTAGATGATGCCGACATCGTTCGCGATGTTGCCGCTGTCCCCGGTCTTGTGCGCCACGGGCACGTCGAGGTAGTGCGGAAGGCGGCACGAGCCGGCGAGCTGTCGCCGCATGAACGTGCGCATCGTCGCGGCGCTCGCCGGCGACGCGATGGTCTCGCGCTCGATCGCCTCGAGCATGCGGCCGATGTCGCGTGCCGTCATGTCGCCCAGCCAGATCTCGCGATCCTCGACCATCAATCGTCGCTGGTTCTCCGAGTGCTTGCGACGATTCGCCGGCTCGCGCACGACATCCACCCACGTCGCGCGCTCGGCGGTGAAGAGCGACCGGTAGTGCTCGAACAGCGGGTTGTCGGTCATCGCATACTGCAACCCGGTCGTTTCCTCCGCCGTGATCCCTGTAAAGCGGGGGTCGAGACGGGCGAGCAGCTTGCGGCGATACTCGTGGCCGCGATTGATCATCTGCATCGTGAAGCCAGACTGCGCGAGCCAGGCGTTGAGCGCTTCCACGCCGCCGACCTTCGTGGTCATCTGATCCGTGGCGGTGTTGTCGCTCGTGATGATCATCTGCAGAATCAGATCGCGCACGGTGGGCGCGAGCCCCAAGTCGGCGTACTGGAAGATGCCGGAACCGTCGCGCAGCTCCCCCAGGTGCTTCACGTAGATGGCGGTTCTCGCCGGGAGGCGATCGAGCTCCGCGTCGAGGACAAGACCGAGCGGTGTTTGTGTCGTCTGGGCAGCACTCGGCATCGCCCAGACGCCGAGCAGAAGCGCGATAAGCACTCTTCGCATGCGCGTCAGATTACTCTCTTTGGTCGCCGACCTGAAGGTCCGCGCTACCTCCGCTGCCGGTGCGCCTGAGGATGTGGCGAAGGTGTTGGCGGCCGATCTCTGCCCTGTCTAGAAGCTGCTCGAAGCGCCTAGGTCTGCTAGCATTGCGCGCATCCTCATGGGCGAACCGTCGTGCGCAAAAGCTACTGCCAGTCACCTCCCGAAAGTAGAATCAGGCCCATGGCAAAAGCATCCTCCAAGAAAGCAAGAACACCAGTGCGGGAGCTCGAACCGTTCGACAAACGGAAGATCGACCTCACGAAGTTCAAGCCGGACATCTCGTCGAAAGACTGGACAGAGATGTTCAAGCCGGGCAACCTCAGGCTCGGTCCCTTTTTCTTTCAACCCATCGAGACGCTGAGCTGCACGAAAACCGTCGGCCTGGGCCGGACGAATCTGACCATCATCATGCCGACGATCGTGCAAACTGACGCGGTAACGCCGCACGCGAACTTCAACCGGCAGACCACGCCGGTGCGCAACCCCGTCATTCAGATGCACTTCGAACCAAGTGCCTACGGAGTGACGACCGTTGGAACCTACTTCATGGCGTTCACGATCGATGTGAGCGGTCAGTCGACATTCAAACTGGACGGATTCGCTGGGTCCGGTACACTATCCGGTGCAGGCGCGAAGACCGTCAGTGGTCAGCAGATCGTGACGTTGATTCTCAAGAACGTGCCGCCGTCGCAACAGGTCTTCGGATTTCTGGAGCAGACGGGGGGCGCGCAGTGGAGTTGGTTCACTACTCGGGTCAGTTTCCCGCCGCTGGTAATAGGCATCTGATCTGGGCAGACCAACGCGGCTGCAGGTTCATGCGTGCAAAACGCGCCGCCGGTCTTCTCGTCGCGACAGACGGAGGGACGGATCACGGACGTGGCCCAGACTGCTCGTGTTGGCGGCCAAGCTGGCGGCACCACGATGAGCTTCATCAGGTCGACCTCCAGCGCGGCAGCGGTGGCCTGCTCAAGCTGGCCGGGTACGCGACGTCGACGACGGGCGATTCCGATTTCGACACGCGTTTCTCAGTTCGCGAGGACGGCATCCGCGTGCGCGATCACTTTCCGTTGATACGCTCCCCTAGGCTAGAACCGTGAGTTGTTCGTTTCGTCTACGACCACGCGACCGTCTTTCATCACCCACCGCACGCCGGTGATCACTGCATCGATGTCGCGGAGGGGGTGAGATCATCGATGTTTCTTCCACGTCCGGCTAACCGCCGAGGTCACTTTCAGGGCCGGCGGCTCTACTGGCGCAGGCTTCCTCAGGTGCGTCTGAGTGTTGCCGCTCCACTCGCATACAACGCTCGAGATGACAGCGCCGACCATGCGGCTGGAGTATATGGCGGGGCTGCAATCCGTACCGCGTTCTCGATGCGGCGCGCGCGCGTTTCCGGCTTCTTCGCTCCTTCGACCGCCTCCACGTGTTCGCGTTGCTGCGTGAAACTCAGTTGTTGCCATCGCTCCCAGCCGTTTGGCACGGCCTTGAGGGCCTTCACGAGGTCTGCTGGCGGAGTGGCCTGGCGTTTCTCGGTATCGAGCTCGAGTTGGACCTCGATCGTTTCGCCACCTTCGACACCGGCTGCTTCGCGATGACTCTTGCGCAGTGGAATGCAGGGCGGACCGCCCATTGCGGCGATCGTGCTTCGGTAGGTATAGCCGTTCACCGTCACCTTCACCGGCGCGCGGATCTTGCCGAACACCTCTTTGGGATCGAACGGTACCGGAATGGCGCACATCGAACCGTCGCTGAGAATCTTCGCCGTGTACCTTCTAGCCGCCATTGTCGCCTCCAAAATTAGAAGGCCGGCGCGAAGCCGGCCTCTTGAAATCGTTACGCGGGCTGCTAGCGGCCCCGGACGATACGCCGGATTACGGACGATAGGCGGATTAGGGGCTTCTCGTCGACATAAGGTCAGACATCCGCCGGCGCACATCCCGCATGAGCATGGAAGCGACGAGTGCAGCGCGATACACGGTCCTCTCGAGTCGTGAGCGATCTCAATGCGCGCCACTGGAGGTCCGGGCCGGCAGCCGAATGATCCCAACATTCTGCTCGATGGTGATGGTCGTGCCGAATGGGCTCGACAAACGCTGAAGACGTTCGAGAATCGTGCGAGCGACGTCCGGACGCGCGAGGCGCGGGACGCCCCGGTTCGCCGCCCGCAAGTCCGCGCCGAGGTCCACGGGATGCAGGCGCACTTCGGCGAGCCGGCCGCTTTCGAACCGGCTCTCCGCGATGACGCTCTGGTACCACACGTCCCCTTCGAAAGTGCGGTCGGTCCAGAAGGTGCTGAACTCGGCGTCCGTCATCGTGCCGGAGTCCTTCTTGAACTGCTCGTACAGGTCCTTTCCGACCGGTTGGAGCAGGTCGAGCTGAAAAATGAAGTCGCCCAGGCTATAGAAGATCGGCTTGTCTTTGTAGAGCTCGATCCCGCGCAGTTGGTGCGGCCCATGACCCACCCAGGCGTCGGCGCCCGCATCGATCGCCTTTCGCGCCAGGACGGGAAGGAAGTCCGCCGGCTGGTCGCTCCAATTCCCCGGCTCGTGCGCGTGAATGGTGGCAATGACGAAGTCGGCGCTCAACTTCGCATGGCGAATCGCCCTGAGGATCTCCTCCTCGTCAACAGGATTGACGGTGTAGCGGTAGCCTCGGCCCTCACCGACTTTGAAGCTCGTGCCGAAGAGATCGACGACGTCCTGCGGCTCGTCGGGGTTTGGCCGGATCGCTCCCTTCGGCTGCTCGGCGCGAATTTTTCGCAGCCGTTCGAGCTCTTCTGCGGTGACGAGCACGTGCCGCGTGGTCCTCACCCCGCTCAGCCCGGGTCGGCCCGGCGCTTCGCCTTGTGCGTCCATCGCGCGCGACATCGGCGTGAAGGTCGAGGCCATCGACACGACCGCCACCCTCCCCTTCGGCGACTCAAAAAACCGTGCGGCCCGTGCGGCGGCGCGCGTCTCGCCGACGCCCGCGTGGACAATGCCCGCCGCATCGAGCGCATCGCTCGTCAGGCGCATGCCTTCGAGGCCCCAGTCGGTCGCGTGGTTGTTCGCACGCGAGACGACGTCGAACCCCAACGTCCTCAGATCCTTCGCCACCTCTGGCGGGCCGATGATCCAGACGCCACCAAACTCCGCGGCCGGGTAACCGGTGAAGCGACGGACGTCGATGGCCGAGCCCTCGAAGTTCCCGAACGTCGCATCGCCCTTTTGAAGGAGTGTCATCACACCCGCAAAACCGGGAATGAGCGGTGGTCTGCCGTCAGATCTGTTCGATGATTCCGTCGGTAGGCCGTAGCATCATTGGTCAACGCGTTTTCAAGAAGGGCTCGTGTGATTCGAGCTCCCACCAGCCCACGCATTCGCGACCGGTTGCGATCGAACCGCGCGGTGACACGCGCCTCAGCGTCCCGTTTCGTCGTGCGGTGCGTGGACAGGTTTCGATTCGGGCGACCATCGTTGCCTGAGGTAGACCGCCAGCCACACCATCGACGCGATGGCCAGGAACTCGCTTTGCCAATTCTGGAATGATTCGAACCAGAACCGCGCAGACCCGAGGTATACGCCGAAGGTCGGGCGAGTCTGTCCGTGCGTCACTTGATCTTCAGCAAACTCCAGAAAGCCGCCGGCTGCGTGTCCCGCCCACGAGAGGAGAAACAGCAGCACGAACGCAAGCCCCAGCGAGCTCTCGTACACGCGCAGGATCCAGCCGCCGCGTTTGACGGGCCACGGAACGTTGGGCTCGTTTACGAAGTCGCGAGGATCGGCATCGACCGTCTCCTTGACATGAGGACGCCTCGATTCGGGTGATCCCTTCTGAACGAGGCACGTCGTCAACAGCACGAAGACCGCCATTTGCAGGAACTCACTCTCCCAGTTCTCAAAGATCGCCTCCCATGGGTGCCCAGTGCGCATGTACGCGGCCAACGAGACGAGCGCCTCGCCGTGGTCACGCTGCGTGGCGTTGTATTCGTAGAAGCCCGTCACGAGCTGCGCGACGAGGAACAGCAGAAACATCGCCATCAGAACCAGCGTCAGCGCGCGATCTCGAAGCCACTCCATGAGTGCTCTCCTCCTCTCCAAATACTCACGTCGACAATCTGCGGGCGTCAAGGCAAAGGCCCGACCGGCACTGGGGCGCGCGGCCGCCATCCCAGCGCGGCGGATATAATCGGGATTTGCCTCCCGAGGTCAATGCCACGCACTCTTGCCGGCGCTGTCCACCGGTTCTTCACCCCGACCTCACGCCACCGTGGCGAATCGTACTTCGCAAGCGGACGTGTAGCCGACGCTTGCGCGGATGTCACCACCTTCTCCGCCGCTGTACGCGGAACGCGCCAGTACGACGTCTGGTTGAGGCTCACCGAGAATCGCTTGGTCGTCGGCTGCACGTGCCCGTACTTCGTGGATGCGGTCGAGGGGTGCAAGCATATCTGGGCGGCGATTCTCGCCGCCGATCACGCCGGCGTCTTCCAAGTGCCAGCCGACCTCTGGTTGGATTTCGATGACGACCAGCTAGACGACCTCGACCTGGTCGAGAGCGCTGTTGAGGACGAGAGTCGGCTCTCGACCTTTGACGGTGGGACACGGTCCGGGAGCGAACGGAGGCGAGGTTTGCAACCCTTTTCCCGTCCGGCACAGCCTCCTCCCCCGGCGCCTCCCGCCTGGCAAACTTTTTTGTCGCAGGTCGTGCCACCGCCGACCGACCTGCTCCCCGCACGGGCACTTCAGACCGGCGAGCTGATTTACGTTCTGGATCTCGCGCGTTCGGTGACGGCCGGCGGGCTGTTGATCGAATTGCTGACGCGTGAGCGGAAGAAGTCCGGCGAGTGGGCCAAGCCGAAGACGCTGACCATCAATCGCGACGATGTGGGGCTCCTCCCGGACGAGCGCGATCGCGCCATCCTCGACACGCTCTGCGGCGCCGCGCAAGCATATCCCTACGCGGGGTCGGCCTGGACCGGATACGGTGTTGGCCTGCCGGTGCCCTCCGTGTTCATCCTGAATCTCACGTTGCAGCGCCACCTCGCGCCCCGGCTCTGCGAGACGGGCCGGCTGCTGGTGCGCAGTCCGTCGAATCCAGCGGATGCGCGATCGGAAGCGCGGCTCGTTCCTGTCCAGTGGGATGCGCAGCCGGGTCAGTTTCAGGTGCGGATCACCGCCAGGGCTGAAGCGGGCTACACGATCGACGGCGCCATCCGCAGTGCCGGACACGAATATGCCCTGGACCATGCCATGTTCGTGACCGCGGCGCTGATTCTGTGGCGTGCAACGGAACCTGCAAGCCGCCCACGTCTGGCTGCGTTCGACACGGGCGGTGCGGATCGGTGGATGACGCGGCTGCGGGACATGGGACCTGTGACGGTGCCTGCAGCGGAGGCCACGGCGCTCGTCGAAACGCTGGCAATCTCTGACCTCGCGCAGCTCGAATGCCCCGACGAGTTGCGTGTCGACGTGCGCGTCGAACTGCCGCGGCCTGTCGTCCGCATCACCCGTCCGACGAGCGGCTACGACTATGGCGATCGGCTCGAGGCGAAGTTGACGTTCATGTACGGCGATTGTGAAGCGGATGCCTGGTCCATGCAGCCGGTGTGCTTCGACCGCGAGCGACGCTTGGTCTGCCGGCGGCATCGCGAGGCGGAGCGCGCCGCTGTTGCCCGGCTGCAATCGCTCGGCGTGCGGCGACTCGCCGATTGGCAGACTGGCGGTACACGGCTGGACCTTGCCGCCATCGTCCTTCCGACCCTCATCCGCGTGCTGCTCTCCGAAGGCTGGCGCGTAGAGGCGGAAGGGCGGCTCTATCGCCGGCCCGGCACCGTCACGCTCGACGTCCGGTCGGGCATCGATTGGTTCGAGCTGCACGGCGCCGTGGACTTCGGCGGTGTCAGCGCCGACCTGCCGGCGCTGCTGGCGGCGACACGACGCGGCGATGCGTTCGTCCCACTCGGCGACGGCACGTTCGGCCTCCTGCCGGAGGATTGGCTCGCTCGCAGCGGACGAGTGACGTCCATCGGCACGCCTGAAGTCGACCACGTCCGCTTCGCGCCGTCGCAGGCGGCGGTGCTCGACGCGTGGCTCGCCACGCAACCGGCCGTGTCGTGCGACGAGACCTTCGCGCGCGCTCGCACCGAGCTCGCGCGCTTCGAGGGCGTGCGCGCGATCGATCCGCCGCCGACATTCCGAGGAGTCCTGCGCGACTACCAGCGCGACGCGCTCGGCTGGTTCGATTTCCTGCGGCGGTCGTGTTCAATTGGCAGCAGGAAGCGGCGCGCTTCACGCCCGAGCTGCGCGTGCTCGATTTCACCGGCGGCGGCCGCCGCGAAGTTGTCGACCGCGTCGGCGAGCACGACATCGTCCTCACGACGTACGGGACGCTGCGCCGAGACATCGGGCACCTCAAGGCCATTGCGTTCGATTACGCGATCCTGGACGAGGCGCAGGCGATCAAGAACGTGCGCACGAGCTCGGCAAAGGCAGCGCGGCTGTTGAATGCCGACCATCGGCTCGCGCTCAGCGGAACGCCGGTCGAAAATCACCTCGGCGAGCTGTGGAGTCTGTTCGACTTTCTGAATCCCGGCATTCTAGGCGCTGCATCGATCTTCAGCACGGCGCGCACCACCGGGCGGACCGCTGACGATGAGATGCTGGCGATCCTGGCGCGGGGGCTCCGACCCTTCATCCTGCGGCGCACGAAGGAACAGGTAGCCGCGGAGCTGCCGGCGCGCACCGAGCAGACGTTGTACTGCGATCTCGAGTCGCCGCAGCGCGCGCTCTACGACGAGTTGCGCGATCACTATCGTGCCCTTCTGCTCGGTACGGTCGCGCGGGTGGGTCTCGGGCGCGCGAAGCTGCAGATCCTCGAGGCGCTGCTGCGCCTGCGCCAAGCGGCGTGTCATCCGGGCCTCATCGATCACGCGCGGGCCGCTGATCCCGCCGCCAAGCTCGACGTGCTCGTGCCGCGGCTGCAAGAGCTGGTGGCGGACGGTCGCAAGGTGCTGGTCTTCTCGCAGTTCACCACGCTGCTTGGCCTGCTGCGCACGCGACTGCACGAAGTGGGCCTGACGTACGAGTATCTGGACGGCAAGACGCGCGACCGCGAGGCCCGAGTGCGCCGGTTCCAGGATGACGGGTGTCCGCTGTTTCTCGTCAGCCTCAAGGCCGGCGGCCTCGGGCTGAATCTCACCGCCGCCGAGTACGTGTTCCTGCTCGACCCGTGGTGGAACCCGGCCGTCGAGGCGCAAGCGATCGATCGCGCGCACCGCATCGGGCAAACACGACCAGTGTTCGCGTTCCGCCTCATCGCACGCGACACCGTCGAGGAAAAAGTATTGGAGCTGCAAGTCAGCAAGCGAAAGCTGGCCGACGCGATCGTCCGCGCCGACGAGAGCCTGATCCGCGATCTGCGGCGTGAGGACCTGGACCTGCTGTTGTCATGATCTTCGCCCTTCACTGCGCGCTCGAGGTGCCGGTGAGCTCGACGTAGCCGACACCCTCACGAATCGCGATCTTGGTGCCATACTCGGCGGAAAGCTTGACGAGGTCGCCGAGGATCTTCTGGCCGAGCGCGCCTTCGGCAAAGAGCGGGCGGCCGCGCGCGCTTCGCGCCTTGCCGTGCCCGAGCGTAATCGGGTGCAGGGCAACCTCTGTGAGCTCGTCACCGCGAAATTTCGGGACCGCGACGACCGCCTCCCAGATCAGGGGGTCGGCGGGAAAGCCGGTCTTGTCGAAGTCATATCGTGCGTCGTTGAAGTCGTTGACGTGCGTCGCCGGACCCAGGTTGTAAGGCTCGTAGTTCTCGCTGGGCAGACGTAGCAGCGTCTCGTTCTGGAAAATGAAGTCGCCAAGACTGTAGAAGATCGGCTTGCCTTTGTAGATCTCGACCGCGCGCAGCACGTGCGGGCCGTGCCCGACGAACAGGTCGGCGCCGGCCTCGACCATCGCACGCGCAAACGTGACGAGAAAGTCGGCCGGAACGAGGCGATCGCGCCCACCCTCTCGGGCGTCCGGTGGTGGCCGAGGCGATGGCGCGCAGCGCCGACAACTGATCGGACGTCACGGTGGTCGTGGTCGTGAAGCGCAGCGGACTGAGGCCCGGCCGTGCGGGCATGTCGCCGCGCGTGCGTCCGGCGCGCGATGAATCCGGGAACGTGGACGCCACAGAGATGAGCGCCACCCGGCCCTTGGCCGTTTCCAGGAACTTCGCTTCGCGCGCTTCGGCCAGGCTCTGACCGACGCCGGCCTGCACCAGACCGGCCTCGGCGACATATTTGGTCGTCAGATTCATGCCGAGCACGCCGTAGTCGCCACTGTGATTGTTGGCGCGCGACACGAGGTCGAACCCTGCCCAGACGAGATCGTTCACCAGGGCGGGTTCGGCCCGCATGTAGGTGCCGCCGCTGGCCGCCGACGCATAGGGTTCGTAGTCGTGGAACAGCATCTCGAGATTGGTGAACCCGGCATCGGCGCCGCGCACGAGCTCGATGATGCGCGCAAATGCCGGCTCCGAGTAGATCGTGAGCTTGCGCGTGATGATGGAATCGCCGGTCAGCGCAAATGAGAAGTCAGAGGGCTGCTGGGCCACCCCTGGCAACACGAGAGCGGCGACGAGCGTGAGAGCGACCACGAGCACCCGAGCGCGCGTCCTGATCATCTGAGGCCTCCGCGAGCAGGACTGTAGCAGGTTGCTGAAAAGGCTCGCAACCGGCGGGACTCATGTCCCTGTCGGCGCCCGCGAGCCACGTCGCCAAGCCGCCCGTGCCGATTAGCGGTTCGCCAGATTGAGGATGTTGCCGTCCGGATCCTTGAACCAGGCCACCTTCATATCGCCGGATACGTGAATGTCTCCCTGGTGTGTCATGCCGGGCATCTCGTAACGCTCGAAGGTGACGCCCTTGGCTTTCAGCTTCTCTACAAGGTTCTCGAGATTGTCGCCGACCGTCCACGTGACCGCGGTCGCCTTGTTCGTGCCGGCGTATTCCGATTGATAGACGTTGATCCTCGTCGTTCCAGTCTTGAAGACAACGAGCTCTTCGCCTTCGGCCCCGACCGGCGTCAGGCCGAGGGTGTGCTCGTAGAACTTTCGAGCGACGTCCAAATTCTTCACCGCCAGATTCGTCACCGCGTTCGTATCGTTAAGCATGATGCTCTCCTTCACTCGGACCGAATGTCCCGACGTTATCATTTGTGAACCCTCCGGTTGATTCAGCTCTGTCGAATATACCGTGCTGGTCGTGACACTCTATCAATCCCTCGTGACCCCCGTGACCTTCGTGGCCTTCCATCTGGCTGATATGCTTTTGGATGTGAGCTCGAGCACCGTGGGAGAGCGCGACGACCGTGCACTTCCGTTCCTGGCCGGTGCGCCGACTGCCGACAAGAAGCGCTGAATCGCCATGCCTCCTCGCCTGCGCTTCGCGCCATCGCCGACCGGGTATCTACACGTGGGCGGCGCTCGAACGGCGCTCTTCAATTGGCTGTACGCACGCCGGCACCGCGGCTCGTTCATCTTGCGCATCGAGGACACCGACGTTCAGCGCTCTTCGGACGAGATGGTGACCGGCATTCTCGACGGGTTGCGCTGGCTCGGGCTCGACTGGGATGAGGGTCCTGAGGTGGGCGGCGCTCACGGTCCGTATTTCCAGTCGGAGCGGCTCGAGCGGTACCGCGCCGCCGCCGAAGATCTGTTGAGGTTGGGGCACGCCGTTCGCGATGAGGGTGCCATCCGCTTCAAGGTGCCCGAGGGTCGCACGGTCTTCGTCGATGCCGTGCACGGCGAGATCCGATTCGAGAACGAGCACATCGAGCCCTTCGTCATCCTTCGCTCCGATGGCCATCCGACGTATCACCTGTCGGTCGTCGTCGACGACATCGACATGGCCATCACGCACGTCGTCCGCGGTGACGACCACATCTCGAACACGCCGAAGCAGACGCTGTTGTATCAGGCGCTCGGCCAGCCGGCGCCCACCTTTGCTCACGTCCCGCTCATCATGGGTCCGGACAAAAAGCGACTGAGCAAGCGGCACGGCGCGACCTCGGTGATCGAGTACGAGCGGCTCGGATACCTGCCCGCGGCGATGCGAAACTTTCTCGCGCTGCTGGGATGGTCGCCAGGGAGCGGCGATCAGGAGATCTTCACCCGCGACGAGCTGGTGGCGCGTTTCACGCTCGAAGGCATCAGCGGCGGCAACGCGGTCTTCAACACCGAGAAGCTCGATTGGTTCAACCAGCAGCATCTGCTGCGGCTGTCGGACGCGGAGCTGATCCAGGCTGTCGAGCCCTCGTTGACGGCGGCGGGATTGTGGCGCGAGGCGTTTCTCGGACCGGAACGGGAGTGGTTCGCCAGCGTCCTCGCCCTGCTCGGTCCGCGAGCGAAACGGCTGACCGACCTCACCGATCATCTGCGACCCTTCATCCTCGATCCGGACCACTACGATGCGGACGCCACGGCCCAATATCTATCCTCGCCGGATCTGGTCGATCACGTGAGCGCGCTGCGCACCGAGATCGCTCGCTGCGCGTTCGATGAAGCCTCGCTCGAGCAGACCCTCCGCGGCGTCGCGGAGGCGCGCGGAATCAAACCGGCGCTTCTGATCCATGCCACCCGGATCGCGATGACCGGACGGATGGTCAGCCCCGGGCTGTTCGAAATGCTGGCGCTGCTCGGCCGCGAGCGAGTCCTGGCGCGCCTCGATCGGTTGCGCGAGCGCTTGACGACGTCGCGCGGCTTGACGGCTTGATCACACCGGAGCCTCTCTCTCCACATGAGACGACGAGATTTCATCAAAGCGGTCGGCATTGCGCCGGTCCTGCAAACGGCGCGGGCACGACAGTCGCGTCTGTCCTCCCTCGATTTCGACTACATCGTCGTCGGTGCCGGATCGACGGGGTGCGTCGTGGTCAATCGACTGTCCACCGATCCCAGCATCAGGGTGCTCCTCGTCGAAGCTGGGGGGCCCGACAACGGCGATGCCACGGTCACGACGCCCGGGCGCTGGGTGAACCTCATCGGATCGTCGTGGGATTGGGGTTACTCCACCGAGGCGGAGCCCGGCCTGGGCGGACGGCGCATCACGTTTCCACGAGGCAAGGTGTTCGGCGGTTCGAGCGCCATCAACGCCATGACGTTCGTCCGTGGACACCGCCTCGATTTCGACGCGTGGTGCGAGGCGGGGAATCCCGGCTGGGGCTATCGAGACCTGCTGCCGCTCTTCAAGCGGTCCGAGACGAACAGCCGCGGCGCGTCGGAGTTTCATGGCGGCGAGGGTCCGCTGGCGGTATCGGACACGACCGATCCCCACGTGGTTCACGCGGCCTTTCTCGACGCGGCTCGCGAGCTTGGCTATCAGTCGCGCCCGGACTGGGACTTCAACGGCGCGCAGCAGGAAGGAGGCGCTGGCTACTATCAGAAGAACATCAAGGACGGACGTCGACATAGCGCCGGCGCCGCATTTCTCTCGCCGGCGCTGTCGCGCCGGAATCTGACCGTGCACGATCGCGCTCAGGCGACCGAGCTCACGATCGAGGGCCGCCGTGTCGTCGGCGTCGAGTACGTTCGAAACGGGCAAACCGAGCGTGCCCGGGCGGCGCGCGAGGTCATTCTGTGCGGCGGGGTCATCGATTCACCCAAGCTGTTGCTGCTGTCTGGCATCGGACCGGCCGACCACCTGCGCTCGCTGGGTGTGCCCGTCGTGGTCGATCTCCCCGGTGTCGGCAGCAACCTGCAGGATCACCTCAAGATCTCGGTTCGCTGGAGAGGTCGCCAGACACTTCCAGCATCGACCGTTTCAGCCGGCCTGTTCGTCCACTCGGAGCGGGCCCGAGTCAGCGCGCCGCCGGATCTTCAGTTCTACGTGGGTCGTGGACTGGATCAGCCTGACACGTTCGCGACACTCACGGTCGCGCTGCAACGGCCGAGCAGTCGCGGCGACGTGCGACTGCGCTCGGCGAATCCGCTCGATCCCCCGGTTATCCGCGGCAACTATCTACGCGAGTCGGCGGACGTCGAGGCGCTCGCCCAAGGCGTGGCCCTCATGCGGACGTTCGGAGCGACGAAGGCCTTCGCGGCGGTGCGCGGCGAGGAGACCGAGCCGGGTTCTAAAACCACGTCACAGGCGGACCTCGCGGCGTTCGTCAGAAGAGCCGTGGACACGATTTATCATCCGGCGGCACGTGTCGAATGGGACGGGATGCCGATGCCGTGGTGGATGCCAATCTGAAAGTGCGCGGGCTCGAACGCCTCCGGGTCGCCGACGCCTCCATCATGCCGAACGTGGTCAATGCGACGACGCACGCGGCCTGCGTGATGATCGGCGAGAAGGTGTCTGATCTGATCAGTGAGGGCGAGTAAGCAGCCGGTTGACCCACGTCCGCACTACTCAGCCCGCTTTTTCGCCGTTCGCCCGTGCCGATCTTCCCTGTGTCCGTCTTGCGCCGGCCGCTTGCCGCTTGCCGACTGCAGTATGCCGTGCTGAGCCGTGCTTAGTGCGCCACCGTCTTGTAGTGCTCGCGGAGGATATCCCGTCCGAAATCGCCGTTGAAATCGCGCCAGACCGAGTGAATGTGATTCGCATCGTTTTGCGTGTTGTCGTACTCGATCAGAAACGTTGGACCCTGCACTCGGTAATAGTGCGGTCCGCCCACGTCGAGCGTGCCTGCCCACGCGAACGTGATGGCGTCCATGTCTGCCTTCTCGAGTCGCTCGAATCGCGACTTGCCGATGTCGGCTGCCACGCGGCCGACATACACGTCGAGTAACGCCTCGAGCAGCCGCTTCTGCGCAGGGGTCATCTCCTTCATCGCGATTCCCGCTGGCGCGAGGGCGGTCACTTCCTGGTTGGCCATGGTGATGATGTCTCGCGGCGCTTCCGCGTTGATGACCGCCTTCGCGCGCTGGCTGGCGTCGAGCGCCGCAACGAGCGCCCGTCCCTTGTCCTCTTCCTCGCGCAGCGCTCGCGTGCCTTGCTTCGGCCCGTCGCGCACCACGGCCGGATTCGCACCGAAGAAGTTGGGCGCCCAGGCGACCGGCCGGCCGCCGGCAACGGTGAAGTTCACCGAGATGTGGTGGCCTTCGAAGCGCCATCCCCACGGGTCCTTTGGCGAAGGTGTGCCGAACACCGACACAAAGTAGAGGTCGGGGTCGCGCACGAACGCGTTGGGACCCGTTCGCGGCGGTTCGATGGCGTGGAGCACGTTCTCGAGATCGATGATCGTGGTCGCCGTCGTGTAGCCCCGCATGCTGAGGCCGGTCTTCACGAGCGCGTGGGCACGGTCGCGCTGCTCGGGCGTGAGCTCCTTGAGCGGCACGCCTCGGCGAGCCCGCGGGATAAAGTGAAAGTCGAAGCGGTTGGCGTCGTCGAACGCAAAGCTGGCCTTCGATCGCTGATCGGCGTTGAGGCTGGAAAGGAGTGCCGATGCGGCATCGGCCATGGCATCGGCGACCGCCGGTGGTGCGCCAGTCGGCGTCGTTGGCCACATGAGCAAAGCAAGGAGCGCGACGATGAACAGGCGGATGTGAGGCACCATGGCTCCCTCCGAGATGTGCCGGACGATACCACCACGGCGCCGCCCGGGCAACAGGCCTCTCAGCCGATGGAACGGTCTTTTCCACCTTGCGGTCGAGCCCCGCACTTGCAGTATGGTGTCCCTGAGAGGCAACCATGGCGCACGCGATCAAGACCGGCCGTAACGACCTCTGCCCGTGCGGCAGCGGCAAGAAATACAAGAAATGCTGCGAGACGAGACGGCCCGGCAACCGCCTGAGCATGCTGATGTTGCTGACCGTTGGCGCGGCAATGGTCGGCGCCCTGTGGCTCGGCCTGTCGTCGCTGATGGACGATTCGGTCTCGTCGAGCACGCCGGGGCGCGTATGGTCGGCTGAGCACGGGCATTGGCACGATCGCTAGAGGCGAGGTGAGGAACAGCCGCGCCTCGAATGAGTTCCGGCGCACATTGCAGATCTTCAGATTGCAGACAGCAGATTGATTGAGGATGGCAGCACTCAGATCGAAGATTCGAATTATCAGATTGGTGGATCGGGTCTATTGTCGTGCCCTGATGGTGCCGATCGTGAATTCTGGTAAATCTTCAGCCCCTTGATGTCCGTCGATCGCCGTGAGTTTCTCGGCGCCTTGGCGGTTCCGTTTCTCGTGCCAGGATCCCAAACCGCGCCCCTGTACGATCTCGTCGTCAAGGGCGGGCACGTGATCGACCCCGATCAAGGCCTCTCCGCCGTGCGCGATGTCGCCGTGTCGGGCACGCGTATCGCTCGCGTCGCCCCCGACATTCCCGCGCCGACTGCACGCCGGACGATTGGGGCGACGGGACTGATCGTGACCCCCGGGCTCATCGACGTGCACGTGCACGTGTATGACGGTGTGGCCAGCGTCGCCGCGGTCGCCGATGATACCTCGCTGGCGCGCGGCGTGACCACAGTCGTCGATGCCGGATCGGCGGGTGCCACGACGTTTCAAGGGTTTCGCAAGTACATCATCGCGCCGTCGCGCACGCGGATCTATGCCGCGCTGAATATCTCGACCGTCGGATTGACGATGCTGAACGAGCTCGAGGATCTGTCGCTGGTCGATCCCAAGGCGGCGGTCGCGGTGGTGACCGCGCACCGGGATTCGATCGTGGCCATCAAGGTGCGTCTCGGTTCGGGCCTGCCGCACGGGCAGGACCTCGAGGTGCTGCGCCGCGCGCGCCTCGCGTCCGACGAGTCTGGCGTACCGTTGATGCTGCACATCGGCGGCTCCTCGTCGCCACTCGACGAGATCCTGAGAGTGTTGCGGCGGGGCGATATGGTGACGCACACGCTGCGCGAGCAGCCCAACGGCGTCATCGACGCCGAGGGTCGTGTGCGCGACGCGTTCGTCGCGGCGCGCGAGCGCGGCGTGTGGATGGACGTGGCGCACGGGTCGGGCAATTTCTCCTGGGCGACCGCCGAGCGTGCGGCTGCGCAGGGGTGGTGGCCGGACACGATCTCGAGCGATCTGCATGCGCGGAACACGGCCGGACCCGTTCACGATCTCGCCACGACGCTCTCGAAGTTCTTGCTCCTCGGCCTGTCGCTGGAGGAGGTCGTCGCCCGCGCCAGCTCTGGGCCAGCGAAGGTGTACCGCTTTCCCACCGGATGCGGAACGTTACGAGAAGGGGCGGAAGCCGACGTTGCCGCGTTCCGCTTGTCGTCCGAGCCGTTCGTCTTCGCCGATTCACGGAAGGAGACGCGGACCGGCGCGCGGGGGCTGGTGCCAGAGGTGACCTTGCGTGCTGGGGAGCCCGTGGGTCACCTCTAGCCTTTTGTTGCCAACGCGCCCGGCACAGTACGCGATTGGCGCGGACTTTGTCGCATTGATGGCTTGGCGCTCCGGCATGCCCATTGCTACGCTTTTCGGCATGTCTGGCCTTACTCGCTGGGGTGGCGCGCGCCTGGCGCGCCGAATGTCGCGCTCGGTTCCCTTCCTGGGCGCCGTGATCGCGGTTGCCACTGTGGGCGCTGCGATTCGACGGAAGGGTGTGGTCGGCGGCGCCGTGGACACCGGTCTCAACGCGTTGCCGTTTGTGGGCGCGATGAAGATGGGCGTCGAATGGTGGCGCGGGCGCGATCTCTTTCCTGATCGGCCGACCAAGACTCGCCGCTGAGCGGGCGCCAGTCCGTGATGGGGCGGCGTGTCGCCACACACGCGGGGTCTGATCGCCACACAATCCGACGATGTTGACGCGTGTGCCGGGTGCGTTCGGGCCTTCCGCGCCTCCAGGTGATGTCGGGCCGTGGCGGCGGGGATGAGCGGCGCCGCGTCTCACGTTGCGCCCGCCACCTTCTGCGATTCGCCGTCGAACGTCTTGCCTGTGTGTGGGCCGTCCCTTTATAATCAGCAGTTCCTGCCCCGTCTTCGGCCGCAATTGGGAGGTCGTTCAACGGTAGGACACCGCGCTCTGGACGCGGTTATCGGGGTTCGAATCCCTGCCTCCCAGCCAAATGCATCGCACACCGCGTCTTGCTTCAACGAAGGTACTATCAGAACGAAACCTTACGGCGTCGCACGCGACGCCAAACGCGTTCTGAGCAAAGGCGGAATCACCCAGTGATGGGTGCGCCGATCAACGAGCGGCAGGCACAGGGACGCCTGTTTTCCCGGCGGCCATATCGATGATCAGTCGCGTCAGCAACTAGAGCCGCAGCTCGATCGACGAGATGTTCACATACTCGGTGCCTCATCACAGACGACTAAAGCGCGTCATTTCAGCGGTTTGAAGCCCGATATTGCCGCTGACCGAGTTCGACTAGAACGACGCTCGAGGCTGAACCAGTGGCGATCTCGATGTTCAGTCCCTTACCTGCGGGACGACTGACATCCGTCCGTTCACCGGCGAGATCTTTAGTACGATGCGCCACTGCGCGTGACGCAGAACGGATCCGTTAATATGCCTTCGGGCCGCTTGAGGGATTCGGACGTCTCTCGGGCGTTACTCGTTGTGAGCGGTGCCGTGTAAGGCCTCTGGTGCACGCTCATCGTGGGAGGCGCGATGTGCATTGATGGAAGACTGCGACAAGTTCGGAACTGGAGACGCGCAGCGCTGCAGGCGTCGGCATTCGTCGTCATGATCGCGGGTTGTAGTTCTCTGGTCGACCAGGCAGATGTATCGGCCCAGGCCCGTGCCGGCGGGGCGCAGAGCACGACCGACGACCCCTGCCGCTTCGCCACCGCCGAAGCGGTGGGAAAGGCGTTCGGGCGTCCGATGCAGAGCTCGAAACTCGTCGACGTCTGCCAATACCGTGGCACTCCCACCGGTCTCGTCGTTGTGAGAGTCAAGGCAGGACCGGAAGGCACCATCCTGCGACACGTGAAGAGTGCGGCAGCGCAGGGCCAAAAGGGGGCGGAGAAGGCAACGACAACGGTCGGCGAAGCCTACTTCGACAGTATTCTTCCCGCGTTCATCGGCCGTGTCGGCAACTACGATGTGCAGATCGAGACGACCATCCAGCCGGTGCCTCGTGACGCCATGATCGCGGTTGGCACTCGCATCATGGAGACCCTCGCGGGCAAGTAATCGTCCGGCGACCGATCCGCCCGCGTTACGTGCGCAACGGGCGGAAGAATTCCCGGATGTCGTTGACGAAGAGCTCCGGCTGTTGCAGCGCGGCGAAATGCCCGCCGCGCGGCATCTCGGTCCAGCGCTGGACGTTGAAGAAACGCTCGGCCTACTCGCGTGGCGGGTGCGAGAGGCCTTTCCAGCCAAGTGCATCAGTAAGGCCAGCCGGCCAGCGACCGACGTGTTCCGCGACGCGCGCACCCGATCCTCGGGCTTCCTTTCGCCGCGCTCGAAGTTGCTCCTTCAGTCCGTCGGCGTTTGTGCAACCGAACACCCCGGACAGGATGCTTCAGAAGTCGCTCGGGTTGAGTGTCATTCTGCGTGTCATTGCGACGGAACTGGCGGCAACAAGAAGCCAAAGCCTGAAAGCCGTTGCAAAGCGCTCGCAATCGCAAGCGACACTGACGGAATGAGTTAGCAAGGCGTGGAAAAGAATCGGCAAGCCGACGCAAAACTAATTCTGGGACTGCCTGCCTCCCAGCCAACTATCTCGTTCTAGCAGGGTGCTGAAGAAGGAGCTCGTGAGGCCCACAGAGGGCGTCGAGCGTACGAAGCATGCGACGATGCGGACCCGGGCGACCGCCGCGGTGTCGCTCGAACGCCACGGATCACGCCGGCCTCGCCTGAAGCGCCCGCAGTCGGATCAAGTTATACACCGCGGCCGCGAAGGTTACGACCCAATCGACGCGTTCCCCCATCACGTAAACGCCAACGCTCCGCGCTCGGCGTGGCGCCGTGAAAGGTCTCGCGCTCACTGAAGATGACAATCGTCCAGGACCCAACTCGGACACGCGCGAGCCGCGTGCGGAGCACGCGGTCCGAGCGCAGCGGAGATCGTGTGCTCCTGTCAGACGTCGACTTCTGTTGTGCGTGGGAGTCGAACCTCCGGTCGGCCTCTCACGGAGAAGTCAGGAGCCTTGCTCCCGAAAGCCTCGAGGCGCTGGACCTTCGATTCGAACATGCCCTCGACGACCGCCGACGACGCGACCCATCCTTCGCTGTGGCCGAGGTGCTCTACGCCTACGCCGCGAGGCCGGACGACGGGCAGGCCTAACGGCCGTGCCGCGGGGTGCCACATCACGACCGCTCGTCGTTGCGAGCCAGCCGGCTCCGGGTTGTTGGCCGCCGCGCGTTCGAACGCGTCCAGCGGGTCCATGCTCGCCCACTACATGCCAAATATGGCATGATGTCGGCTGATGCCAGCACCGCCACTGAAGCCTGTGATCTGGCTTGGCGACTCGCTTCGAGAGCTCAAGACGTTCCCGGCAGCCGTGCAGGACGAAATGGGCTACGCGATCTACTTGGCACAGCGCGGCGACAAGCACGTGTCGGCCAAACCGCTGAAGGGACTGGGAACGGGCGTACTGGAGGTCGTGTCCGATCACCGCGGGGATACGTTCCGTTCTGTGTACACCGTCCGATTCGGCGATCGCGTGTTCGTGCTGCACGCGTTCCAGAAGAAGTCCAAGAGCGGCGTGGCCACGCCGAAGGCGGACATCGAACTGATCAAGCAGCGCCTGAAGCAGGCTGTCGAGATCAGCAGGAAGAAGGAGTAGACCGATGGCGCGGAAGGACTACATCGTCGGGAGCAGCAACGTCTTCGAGGACCTCGATCATCCGCGTCCGGCCGAGGCGCTGGCGAAGGCGGAACTCGCTCGCAAGATTGGGACACTGATCGCCGCGCGCGGGTTGACGCAGGCCGCCGCCGCTGAACTTCTGAAGATCGACCAGCCAAAGATCTCAGCGTTGGTGCGGGGTCGGCTCGCTGGGTTCTCGCTCGACCGGCTCGTGCGATTCCTCGTGCTGCTCGGCAGCGACGTGGAGATCGTCGTGAAGCCGCGCACCCGGGCGAGGGGCCGAGCCCGGTTGATGGTCGCGTGAAAATCCTGTCCGAAACTTGTATACGTTTTTCGGACGGCCACTTACGCGGTCATCGCCGGCAACAGCCTGTCGTTCTGTCAGTTGTGAGGATTTCCGGTCACGCCGCGGTGACCAGGTAGTTGCGAATTCCGTCCCTGACACCCAGCCAATTTAAGTCAAGAACGCCAACCTCTCAGGGCGCAAGCAGTTGCGAGTTCAGATCTCGACTGGATTTCCGAGACAGATAAAACGGGCCGGCACTCGCCAGACTGACAACGCCAAAGCTATCAAGATGTTGACGCATTCAGCGACGTTCGAATCCCAGACAGGTGTTCCCACCCCTGAGAGGTTGCCGACACCATCGGGCCGGGCCGGCTCGACGACGTCACCGTTGATCTCGCCGGACTGAACCTTCAGCAACCACGCGAAGTAAAGAGCGCGCTCGTGCCGCGACCGCGTGTTCTCTGCGCTCCCTGGACGATGGGCAACAAGGCTCTGAAGCGCGGGTGCCGTCCCCGGCTTCAGAGTATGCTTCTGAGCACGTGGACCTGCTCGACCTGCTCAAACGTCCGGAGGGGAAGACGCTTGAGTTCAAGCGTGACCTGTCCTCCCCCGACGGAGTGCTCGAGCCAACGCCGCGGCATCTGATCCGTCGCCGATTCCGGCGCAGCAATCCCTGGTGACGGTTCGGTCGTCGCCTTGCGCGGTTCGTTACATTAGGCGAACCTATAGGAGCCCGCGCCGGCGATGAAGCTCTCGTACGCGGCGGCCATTTCGACGGGCGTTGGCTTGTTTGCGTCCGCGAAGCGGGCCCTCCGCTCCGAGCCGCGAACGTAAAAATAGCTGTAGTGGCGCGCGGTGCGCGGCGTCAACTATTTTTGCCGGTGAGCGACAACTACTTCTGCCGGCGAAGGGGCAGCAAAGGAGTCCCGCCCACCACCGGGTGGGACTCGGTTACGACGGGCCGGTTGGTGGCCTGATCCGATCGTGACAGCGCCGGAGCGCCGACAGGCGCGGAGGCGCCCACCGAGGCGCCGGGCACATCGATGCTGGCCCCACGCGGGCCTCTCGCCGGTGCCCCGATCATCGAGCTGCGTCCGTCGTCGCTCCGCCGTGGCTGCGGCGCTTCGCCCGCTCCGTGCGGTAGCTGGGGACGTCGAACTCCAAGAGCACGGCGTGGTGGACGAGGCGATCGATGGCCGCCGCGGTGGCCATCTGGTCGCGGAAGATGCGGTCCCACTGCCCGAAGACGAGATTGCTCGTCAGCAGGATCGAGCGGCGCTCGTAGCGCTCCGCGAGCAAGGTAAACAGCACCTCCGCTTCCTCGGGGCTTTGCTGGATGTAGCCCAGGTCATCGAGCAGCAAGACCTCGAAGTGATCGAGCTTGCGTAAGGCGCGCGGCAACGCGAGGGCGCGCTTCGCCGCGAGCAGTTCCTGGACCAGGCTGTAGGTCGGCGTGAAGAACACCGAGTGGCCGCGGTCGACGAGCGCGTGGCCGACGGCACACAGGGCGTGGCTCTTGCCGACGCCGGGCAGTCCGAACGCCAGCACATTCGTTGCCTCGACGAGGAAGTCACCCTCCCCGAGCTCCCGGAGCTTGCGGACGAGCGCGGCGGGCAGGCGTCCTTCGTCGAGCGTGTCGAACGTCTTGCCCGGTGGTAGCTTCGAGGCGTGACGAAGGCGCGTGACCCGTCGGGCGCGCCGCTCGTCCGCTTCGAGCTCGAGGACGGCGAGCAACACCGGGAGGGCCGGCTGCTGGTCCGCCTCGACGAACCGCGAGACGAGCTCGCGGGCGGCGGTCGTGACCGTGAACCCGGTCAACAAGGTGGTGATCTGATCACCCACGGTGATGGTCGAGCGCGTGCGGCTCATGCCGGCACTCCGACCAGGAGCGTGTCGTAGACGCGCAGGTCTGGCGTCGGCAGGTGGAGCGTCGGAATCGTCGGTGTGGGCGGCGCGACGTGCTGCTGCACGGCCACGTAGTCGAAGCGGCCGGCCTCGAGTACCACGCGGAGCGCGTCGGTGACGCGCGACTCACCATGGAGCGCGGCGAGCTGCAGGATGCGCAGATACTCCACGTCCGCGCGCTCGCCGTGGGTCGTCTGCAAGGCATCAAAGGCCCGCCGGAACGTCACCGAGGGGAACAGATCCTCACGATAGCGATACCGGGCAAAGGCACCGGGCTTGCGGACCAACCAGCCAATCACATGACGGTAGTCGACGCGGTGCTCGTCCTCGCCGCGGAGCCGCGGCATGGTCTGCACCAGCTGCCCGCGATAGCGGACCTCGACGAGATCCGCGTGCACGCGCGCTTCGACCGTCTGGCCCATCAGGCGCGCCGGCACGGAATAGGTC
>JAIVJN010000199.1 GCA_020200025.1 Acidobacteriota bacterium
CCGGTGCAGTTCGCTCGGCTGATTCGGCCCTGGCCGGTGCCGGTCAGATCGGTCGACGTGATGGTGAACGGACGGCCATCGCTCAACGTGAGGATACCGTTCACCGACCAGTCCCCAAGGACGGCGCCCAACGCCCCGCCTGGATCCACCTTGCGGCCGCGTCCGAGCGGCAGCTCGTAGATGAAGCTCGTGACCAGCCGGCGCGGGATGTCGAAGGCGAGCGGACCGTAGTCGAGATCCATGTTGTACGCCGTCAAGGGAAAGTTCCCGACCGCGCCACCGCCGACGCTGAGGTGATCGAGGAAGTCGCCGAGCGCCTTGCTCCACGTGTACGCGACGGTATAGGCAAGACCGCCGTTCATCCGCCGCTGCATCCGCAGTTGCAGAGAGTCGTAATCGGCCCGCCCGTTGGTCACGATCTGTTCGAGGAAGGCGCTGCCGAAGCCGTACTGCGCGTAGGGATAGACGATGGGGCCGCCATCGGCCGGGATGATCCCCTCATTGAGATTCCGCAGCCGGCGGCCATTGCGCGCACGATTGCCGACGTATTCGACCGCCGCCACCGTATTCTCGGTGACCTGCACCTCGGGTCCGACGCTGAACTGGTGAACGATCGGCGTGTTCTGATTGGGATCCTGAATGCGCCACTGCACGATGGCGCGGTTGATGGTGTTGGCGTTGAGTGGGGTGAAGCCCTGCGCGAAAGTGAAGGCCGGCGCCTCGTTGCCCGTATTCGACGTGATCGAAGCATCGACGAGCTGCGGCAGGTTGAGCCCAAGCTGGCTTTCACTGCCGTATCGATCGGTCTGCTGGTAGAAGATGCCGTAGCCGCCGCGCACGACCAGCCGTGGGCTCACGCTCCAGGCGGCGCCGACCCGCGGTGCGATGTCGTTGCGATCCGGATTGATCAGCGTGCGCTCGGCGACGCTCCCGTCCTGCGCGAGCACCACCTGCCCAGTCGCCGGATCGATGTTGGTCAGCAGGTTCTCCCGATCGATGAGCGGCGTGAAGTACTCGTAGCGAAGCCCATAATTGACCGTCAGGTTCTCGGCGGCGCGCCAACTGTCTTGCGCGTAGAGCTGCCAGCCGTCGGCGTAGAGATCCGGTTGATGGAACAGGGTCAGGCGCTGCGCGCTCGACAAACCGAGCAGAAAATCGCCGAGCCCGAAGCCCGTATACCGTCCATCGGCAAAGCTCAGCTCGCCGTTGAGCGATCGCAGATCGATATAGGTGACCAGATCACGCCGGCGCTCGACGCCGAGCTTCATCGCGTGGCTACCCTTGGTCCAAGTGACGTTCTCCGCGAACTGGAACACTTCGGAGGTCTGGAACTGCGGCCGGAAGAAGGGTCCGCCGAGGCGGGCAAACCGCGAGATCGGCATGTGCGGCAGGCCGCCGTAGAAACGCGGGTCGGTCGGCACGCCGCGGATGCCGTACTGTGAGTTGGAGTCGACGCCGAACGCCGGATGCACGGAATCGGACCGCACGCGGTTATAGGCAACGCGGAGCTCGCTGAAGAGGCTCGATCCGAACACTCGCGACCACCCGCCCACCGCGTTCTGCCCCCGGATCAGGATGTTGCTGGCGAAGTCGCCCGACGCCACCGGATCGTTCAAGAGCGGCGGCTCGATGCGATCGGTCTGTTGGAAGCTGTAGCGCGCGAAGAGGGTGTCGTTCGACGACAGCGTGTGATCGCCACGCAGATCGAACTGATTGACGTCGTTGTTGAGGATGCCGTTCGAGATGAAATTGTTGGTGAAGAAGCCGTCGCCCGGCACATTGGGCAGCGGGTAGAGGCCGACGAGGCGAGACGCCACCGGATCGAGGCACGCGGCATTGATACGCTTGGCGGCCGCGTCCACGCACCCGGCTGGCACGAACGGGTTGACGGCGACCATCGTGCCGGTGAGCTCGCTCAAATCGCCACTGCGCATGCGCGCCGTCGGCACCGTCGCCGTCTGCGACAGCGCGCGCTCCGTACGCGTCGCTTGATAGTCGCCGAAGAAGAACGTCCGGCCGCGCACGATGGGCCCGCCCAACGTGCCGCCGGCGATGGTCTGGTTGAACGGCCCTTTCTTGACGCTCGCGCGGTTGTTGTCCCACGTGTTGGCGTTCAGCGTCTCGTCGCGAAAGAAGCCGAAAAGCGAGCCGCGATACTGGTTCGTGCCCTGTTTGATCGAGGCATTGATGACCGCGCCGGCGTTCTTGCCGAACTCGGCAGAATAGGTGCGCGTCTGCACCTTGAACTCCTGCAGCGCGTCCACCGGCGGCTGCACGACCTGTGGGCTGCGCTCCTGCAGGTTGGTCGAAAACGAATTGTTGTCGGCGCCGTCCAAGGTGTAGTTGTTCCACGTCGCGTAATTGCCGTTCGCGTTGAAGAATGTGTCCTCGCCTCGGCTCGTAATGCCCGCCGGTGCCTGCACCACACCAGGGGTGAGGACGCCAGCTCCGAATATCTCCGTCCCAGCAACGGCAGGTCACGCACCTGCCGTTCGTCGACGACGTTCCCGATGTTCGCGGATTGGGTCTGCAACAACTCGGTGCGACCGGTCACGGTGACTTCCTCGGCGAGCGCGCCAACCTGCAGCTCGAAATTCACCTCGGCGCGATCCTGGACGTTCAGCACGACGTCGGGCTGGACCGTTCGGCGGAAACCGGACAGCTCGGCGGCAACCGAGTAACGCCCGACCCTGAGCGCCGGGAAGACGAACTCTCCGCTCGCATTGGTCACCGTCGTCGAGACGACGCCGGTCCCCTCCTGCGTGGCAGTGACGGTGGCGCCGGGCAGGATGGCACCCGACGCGTCCGCCACGCGCCCGACGACGGCGGCCGTGTCGATCTGGGCGGAGACGCCGGCGGAGGCGATCACGACGAGCAAACCAGCGATCAGGCGTGCCTTGCGACGGCTCATAGCGAGCTCCTCTGATTCAATACGAGTGGATTGGGCGCAGTATCGGAGGCTGTCACGGGGATGTCAAGGAGAGGGCAGACTACTTCTTCTTCCCCAGCGCTTGCATGCGCCTGCCGAACTCCTCGATCTCGGCATAGTGCGCTTCGATGAACTTGATGTTGGCGGGATTGATCTCCTTGGGCAGCTCCTTGATGGTGCCCGCCTTCTGAAAGCCGTGGGCCATGGAGGCCTGGAGGAACGCCGCCATGAACGTGAC
>JAIVJN010000268.1 GCA_020200025.1 Acidobacteriota bacterium
AGCTTACGCGGCTGCACATCCATCACGCACAAGTGCCGAGCACGCCCTCATCCGCCACCAGCGGTGCGCCCGCATAGAAGCGGATGTGAGGGGAGCGCACACCAAAGGGTTACGCGCAAACCGGAGATCGAGCGCGGCGTCCGGCACGACGAACACCCCGGTCTGCAGCACCGCGTGGGCGCAGAATGTCCCCTCCCATGGCCCTTCCGTCAGGTGCGCCCCGGTGACGGAGGTGAACCAGTGGCGCTCCTCGTCGACCAGTGTCACCAGGGTGATAGGGGCTCTCGACACCTCTCCGGCGAGCAGGGCCAGTTCCCTGAACGCTTCGGCCTCAATGCCTTCGAACACCTCGGTCCAGCGCACCGAGCGGGCCGCCTGATCAAAAGCACTCGTGTCCAGTGGGGAGGCACCAATTCCAATCGACCTCAGTCCAGTAGCGCGACGAGCGCGACACGCCGCCGCAGTGACGATGTGACTTTCGTGAGGATTTGTAGCGCCGCGTGAATCCCGAGGCCCGCTCTCCCCTGTCGCAGAACGCGAACGTCAACAGGGTTCTGCCCGACACGACCGCCTCGACGAAATCATCGTATAGAGCGGGTGAGGACTGCAGCGGCTGATGACTCTCGAATGCCGGAGCGGGGACAGCGGTCAAGTCGCTCGATCAAACGCGCTCGCCTTCTCATCGGCCGCACCCAGGAACGCCGCCGCTCCTGTTCTGACTAAGGTCACAGCTCACCGATCAGCGTGCATACAGTGAGCGCGCGTTTTGACGACGACCGACGCCTGGCTGCTCGTCGAGCTCATGATCCCTGATCGTCTCTAGGCGGACGCGCCGGGCGCATCGGGACAGATGTGCCGCGGCTAACTTTCGGCGCCGGGTATTATGGCACCGGGATCGTGACCGACGCCGGCTTGGGAGCTTGTGGCTCCGTGGGAGGCTGGTCGAGAAATCCCAGAATGGGGCAGTTGACAACAGCATTGGACGAGTGGAGCTGAACGCCGCCGGGACTTGTGACGATTCGTCTCACGGCCAACTGACGGATGACATTGGCGTCTGTTTGCGCGACGTTCTGGCCAGATGCCACGGCCTCTGGACTCCATTCGCCAATCTGCAAGTCCCACATCGGGGTATACAAACGCGCCAACCCTGGGTCACGGAGCGTTGTGAAAAAATCGAGCACGTTGTGGGAGTCGCCACCCGCGACGAGCGCCTCGATGAGCGCCGTGTTCTGCAGGTGGGCGTCCTGCGCCGCGAACCCGTCGGCGATGACGTGCATCAACCCCTGGGCGGGCGGGCTCGTGCGACCCCGCTGACCGTTGGCAAGCGCGAAGATGGCGCCGCGTGCGCCCCGCGGATGGTCGCTGGCGTTCTGAAAGGGCAGGCCGCTGAGGACCGGGACGAACGTGCCGCGTTCGAAAACTGCCGACACCCCTCCAGAGGATCCGAATGAGAAGTAGAAGATGTCTCGACCGTGCGAGAACGCCCGGATGAACAACAGGTCCACCGTCCGTCGGGCGATGTCGATGCTCATGACGCGATCGAGCGTGTTGCTATGCGTGATGACGTCGAACGGACCTGTGCCGGTCGCGACGATGGGAGCATTGAAGACAACCGAGCTGCCCTCGACGCGTGCCAGATCGCTATAGCCAGTTTGCGCAACCGAACCGGGCTGGGCGCTCAAGGGTGGAAACAACTGCGGGCCCGGCACCAGAATGCGAGCCGGCGAAAAATCGACCCCCGCGGTGAACTCGGCGATGCCGTTGTTCACACGGACCGTCTGCACACACGCAGGGCATCCGTTCGAAGCATTCGCCAGCCGCGGAGCGAAGTTCAGTCCGAATTGGCGCGCCGAGGCTTCGTCGGAGGCGTCCATAAGAACGAACCAGACGGTTTGGCCGCGTACGCGACCCTCGTACAACGGCACGGTCGCAATATTTCTCGACAGATCGACCCTAAGGACGCTCTGCATTGTGATGTTGCTCCGAGGCAGATCGCCGCCTTGTCCCGTTGTATTCTCGACGGCCGCGAAACACACGGCAAAGCCCAACAGCAACGACGACGCGGTGCGCCGCGACCACGATTGATATGACACGGGGGTTTCTCTCTTCCTTTTATTCGTCCTGCATTCAGCCCAAGACACTCTAACGACGGTAGACCGCAATGCTCACTGACCGAACACGAGGCGGTCACAGTTTCATCACACTTGGAAAGGAATCACTCAGCGAGGCCGCACCTCCGGCCGGTTGGGGCAATCCGAATCTGCCCCTTAGCGCCTGCACAGGGCGGGTGTCGCCGTTGTCGCCGCGGGGCTCGAGCGGCAGTGAGCTGTGTGAGGTGAGTCTTCGTCCGGGCACGAAGGGGCCAACGGCTCCGCCTCGTGCCCACTTGACCGGACTAGTCGACTGTAGCAAGCAAACCTCTTGGCCACATCACGCAAAGGTCACATTTCTGTCCCGGACCCAGCCTCAGGTGGAGCCGGGACATCGGCATGCCTGCTCTTACGGCTACGACGCATCCTGAATCTGATGCTGCCGCACGTGGACGGCTTCACGTTGTGGCAAGCGGTGCGGCAGACGAGAACCTATACTCCCGTGCTGATCCTGACGGCCCGGGTCGGCGAGCACGATCGGGTTCTCGGGCTGGAGCTGGGCGCCGACGATTACCTGATCAAGTTTTCGCGAGCTCGTCGCGTGCCTCCGTGGTTGTTCCGCCGCGTTGATGCGTTCGCGGCAAAGGACCACGCCGGAACGCAGCCGTTCATCCGACTGCTGGAGCTCACCATCGACCCCCAGAAGAGGAGAGCGGAACGACACGGTCGTGAGCTTTCGCTCACCGCGAAGCACTTCGACCTCCTGCTGTTCCTCGCCAGCTACCCGGGGCACGTCTACACGCGGACACAGCTGCTCGAGCACGTGTGGGGCTACGGCCAGGCTAGGGCACGCCGTGAACACGCACATCGACCGGCTGCGCGGCAAGGTCGAGGATGATCCCAGCCAGCCCCGCGTCATGCTCACGGTCTGGGGGTCGGCTACCGCTTCCGGGATCCGTCGATCGACTGACGGGTGCACGCTGCGACGTTTACGCAGCGTAGTCGTCCAGAAGAAGATCCGACGGCCGTGTTCAAGACTCTTCGCGCGAAACTCGCGGCGATGCTGTTTGCCCTGCTCGGGCTCCTTGGCGTACTCCACACGGGTGGGTAGTGCGCACGAGTCGGTTCTATCTGCAGGAGGCGAGTCAGCGGCTCGCTCGCCACACATCTGGCAGAGGCGAACATCGTGACCGCTCGGGGATTGACCAACAAAGAAGCCCGTCCCAGACGTTTCAGACGCCCATGCTGAACAGCCGCAATATCGAGGTGTATCTGCTCGATCGCCATGGGCGCATCGTCGCCTTCTCGAGGATTACGCGGACGAGCAGTTGCAGCGGAGAAGTGGAATCAACCGCCTGATGTTTGAGCGGAAGATGTTCTTGGCCGCAGTTGGGGGGCAGACTTCCATCCCGACTTGCAGTCGGGCGCTGGTGATACGGTGCTCCTGCCGCATAAGAGCTGTGATGTGTTTCAGACCGACCTGCCTGAACATCTCCGGCGGTTGGGGACCACGCATCTGATCATCGCCGGGATGTCCGCCAATCTGTGCTGCGAGTCCACGGGGCGCCACGCCATGTCCTGGCCGCCATCAACGCTTCGACGGCAGGCTACGGTGACGTCGAGCCGGGGGATACGATTCGGGGTTCGGACGATGGGGCGATCGGCACGGTAGACAAGGTCGTCGCGGCGACGACAGAAACCGAAGGTTACCTGCTTATGCCGCGCGGGCTGATCTTCAAGACGGACACCTATATCCCGCTCGATGCCGTGGTCAGGCGTAGCGGCACGGATGTCTTCATCAACATCCCGAAGCTGATCGTCGGAACGAGGCCGTGGGACAAACCTCCCTTCAGGGCGGAGCGCCATGCGAAGCAGGGCCCTCGCCCTACGGACGTAGACAAGCTGTATGGCTCGTGCGCTCCGTCCGGTCAAAAGGCATCAGCTCAATGGGTAATTCGCGGGCGCGGACCGTCAGCACCAGCTCTGAGATTCCGACAAGTCATTTCAGCATCAACGGTTTATGGCTGATCGCCCCTACCGCAAGGCACTCAAGCCGCCGCTGAGAATCGCTCCGCGTCCCTGAAGCTAGGCCGCCACGCGGTTCCATCTGGGACAAATCTGGGCCACCACTTTTCATCAATAAAGACGGGCCTTCAGGCCCTCCGTTCCCGCCGCCTCCACTATTTCTCCACGGCCATAACGGCCTTGTCGGTGCCGGTCTCCAAAAGTCGGATCGCCGCGTCCCGCGCCGCCGGGCTCAAGTGCATGTAGCGCTGTGTCGTCGAGAGGTCCTGATGCCCGGCGAGCTCCTGAATCGCTCTCGCCGGCGCGCCCCGCATCGCCAGGTGCGAACAGAACGTATGCCGCAAAATGTGGATCCCTGGCGGCATGTTCGCTCGCCTGGCGGCCCGCCGCGCGGCCACCTGGACCACCTTCTGCGTGACCGAGCGACCGTCACGGTCGCACAGCACCCGCTGGCTGCGCAGGTGCCGCGCGCCGTGTAGCGCGTCGGCCAGCCGCCGGGTCAGCGGCACGTACCGAGGCCGTCCTCCTTTTGGCATCGTGACGTGGCCCCTCCACTCCGACTGCGCCACGCAAAGTTGCCGTTTCTGCAGATCGGTGTTGGCCACGCGCTCAAGACGACGTAGAAGTTCGCGTTGCGCTAGGTCTAGCAGCCGAAAGCCCCAGCCTCCACTATTGCCTGAGCGGACGCATCCTACGGAGCGGCGAGACCCCCACACATCGTCGACTCGTCCGGCGCCGGACTGGGACCCTGCGTCGACGGGTTCGGATCGTGAACCTGCACATTGCCGCCTCGCGGGCTGCCAGCGCCAAGCGTCCGAGTGGTAACCACGTATCCGTTCGAGAGCCGGATGCCAAACAGGTCGGCCCTCCCCGGCTCTCCGTTATCCACGAGGCGGATTCGGAACCACACCGGTTGAGGTTCTGGAGCGTTTGTCGTCGCGACCCCGCACACATCGCGCACATTCGAGCCAGGCAATGGGGCCAGGTAACCTGTGACCTCGAGGCTGTTGACGTGGTAGTTGAGGGCGTGATCCATGTAGTTGATGTGACCCCAGAACTCCCCGTTCTTGCATCCGCCGTGGGCGCCGAAGTTGGCCTTCTGCCCAAAATCCATGAAGACGAACCCGCCGCTGGTCGTGAAGTCGCAGGGTGACGGCACCTCGCTCGGGGGCGGGGCGCCACCGGAGCCCTGGCTCTGCGCCACGGCGGGGCTCACCGCCACCGCCGCCAATGGCACGAGCGCCGCCGCGAGCGCCGCCGCCCGCACGTGCTTCAGCGATCCGTTCAGTAATTGTTGCGTCTTGCTGTGTAGCTCTGTGCGCTGATCTTCTTGGGACATACGCATCGGCCTCCTGATGGACGGTCAATCCATGTTCTTGACGCGCGGTCGCGTCGATACTCCTGGCGCGTGCGGTTCCTCCTGGTCAATAACCACTGCATCAGCGACCCCACCGCTGGGGTGACGCAGAGCCTCCGCACGATCGTGAGATGGCTCGCCGACGCCGGTCATAACTGCCATGTCCTGACGACGGCGCGCTTCGAGAGCCCAGTCACGTTCACCATCGAGGAGCATCTCGAAGCGCTGGGTGTGCCGCTGCCCGAGACGGGCTCAAATGAGACAGCGACAACCGCCGACCAGCCCTGTGCGGACGGCCGGCCCGTGGTTCGCTACAACGTGGGCGGCGTTCCCGTGACCCTGTTGCTCACGCGCCACAATGACGAGTCGCGGCCAGATGCTGGCGAGGCCGCGCACTTTCAGCAACTGTTCAACCAGCTCCTCGAGAGTTTCGCTCCTGACCAGGTAATCGGCTGCAATGGGCACTTCATGATTCGGCGAGCTTTCGCCGAGGCGCGGAAGCGAAATATCACCACGGCATTTGCGGTTCGCGGGTTTGGGTACTACGAACGCCACTACTTCGAGCACGTCGATCACGCATTCACGTGCAGCCAGTACCTGACGGATCTGTATGGGAAGAAGGTGGGGCTGTTCAGCACGCCGATCGAGCCGCCGATCGACTGGTCGACGGTGGTTGCACCGACCGAGTCACGCGCGTTTGTGACCTTCGTGCATCCGGGCCCGCACAAGGGACTGTTTCTCTTTGCGCGTCTCGCAGACATGCTGGGCTCGCGGCGGCCCGACATTCCCGTTCTCGTGGTGCAGTCAGGTCAGAGTGGCGGGTCCCTGAACTCAATCCGCGAGATCGACTTTGCGACCTATCCGCAGATCATGGCCGCGCCGCCGGTGCCACGGCCAGCCGACTACTTCGCGCTCACCCGGATCCTGCTGGTGCCTTCGGTTTGGCAGGAACCCTTTGGGCGGGTTGCGGCAGAAGCGATGATCAACGGCGTGCCGCCCATCGTCAGTAATCGCGGTTCCTTGCCGCAGGTCATCGGAGGCGACTTCGCAAGTGGTGGGGGCGGACGTGTCGTGCCGCTTCCAGATTGGCTGACGTTCGAGTCGACGAGGCTTCCGAGCGAGCGGGAGGTTGAACCGTGGTACCAAGCCGTGTGCACGCTCTGGGACGATGAAGCGCTCTATCGCTCAGTCGCGACGCGCGCACGCGAGATCGCGCAAGCGCGCTATAGCGAAGGGGTATCGCGCGAGCAGCACGTGAACTACTTCACCTCTCTGCGTCCCGGGGGTCGGCCACTCTCGCACCGTGTGAACCGCAAACGGAAGCGACGTCCATAGCAAGTCTCTGCCTGAACGTCTACCGCGATGTTCTGATAACCCGCTCCCTGCAGCAAGAGCTCGAACTCGTTCCCAACCGCTTCCCTCTACGCACAAGATGAACACGCGGAAGCAGCCCGCACGCGGCACGAAAACCGCGCGCGGACCACTACGTCAGCCTCGAGGTCAGCGCTCGCTCCGAGGCCCAGCGCAATCGCGAGATGGAATTGTTTCACTTCTATCTTGGCATTATGGTGTAGACCAGTCCATCCTCTGTCCATGTCTTGGTCTTTGCTGTTGGGATGGTCATGCCTAACAGCAGCAGTATTATTCCTAAGGCCGGGACTTTTCAGATGACCTGCATGATTAGCGCAATGTGCGCAAGCATCTCAGCGACTTCGTTCATTCCTGTTCCTTCCACGGCTCCAGGGAGCCGGTGAGGCGCAGGCAGGCCAGGTCAATGGTCATGGATTGGTCATCAGCTTTGAAGTGGTGATCACGAAGCCAGTTGAGGCGTCGGCGCGAGGAATGGCGGATGCTTGTGAGGGTGACCTTTATCGCTTTGGCTTCTTGCCTCGTAGCCTGGTAGGCGGCACGCATGTCGTCCCTGGAGGCTGTAAGCTTTCGTGGGCGAGCCATCATGCGGCCTCCTTAAAAGGGTCAGGTGCAAACATCTTGTCCTTCCACGTTAGGAACTTGTAGTTTGTTCGGCATGTGTCGCAATTGTGCCCCACGACTACCGCTTTTGAGTTTGCGTATATGCCCCCAAGGCTGTCGCCAAGTTGCTCGCCACACCTTGCGCAGTTGTGATAGCCAAAGTAAAATGTCTTGATATTGCTGTGCCCGGACATGGCACATGTCATTAACTTCAAATTCATCTCTCCGCAGTAGGTTGCGAGCCGTTTGAGGATTGTGTAGTAGGATCTGGCCACCGAAGAGGAGGTCTGGATGCCTACGAAGCCACTCAAGGCGGCAAGGGGATACGAGTTCGTAAAGAAGGGGCGCGGTGTGATGCTCAGGCGAAAGGGCACGCCGGGCCTTGGAGCAGCGACCTTTAGCTGTTCGTGCGCTGACGGCACCGGCGGCTGCCGCGTGGACATCGATGGAGACGAGGCGAGCTGCATGAACAGCGGATGCTCCGGAACGTGCAGGTGGTCGGTCAATCTGCCTGGCTTGATAGGCATGACCGCGATGTTGCGTACGAAACGGGAGCCGTGAGGCGACGAGGTAAATCCTTAGGGACGAACTCCCCTCGTCCTTAGCCCCTAGATTGCTTCGTTAGCACAGGAACGGAGTCCATTCAGGGCTGACAGTGCTTACATCAATACTTTAGCAGGCGGATATTCTGGTGTCCAGGTGGCTGATTCCTTAGGAAGACAGACCTCTGGCACGAGTTTATCCACACCTCATATGAGCGGAAAGACAGAGAAGAAAATTAGGCAGATGTACAGGCGGAAGCTGAACCAAGAGCTTCGCGACATCCGAACTCAGATGGGTGCGCTCATCAAGCAGCCGCCACACTGGTTTCCAGCCAGGCTATGGTTTTGGTGCAGAGTCTTTTTCTTAATGTTTAGCAATTGGCCGTTGTAAAAGCAAAACGTACGTATTCTCGTCTTTGCCCGGCATCGTCCCGCCGAGTTCCCATTCGAGATTGCCTTGCTGGTTTAAGAACATCTTTACGTCGAGGCCGCCAGACTCCTTCACAATACCCGTTCTGATGTCGACCTCCCATGCCGCAAAGCTCATTTGCATAGTCGCTATTGTACACCCACATGAAAACAGGCCGTCCAACCAAATACAAACCCGAGTATTGTGAGGCGCTAATCAAGTTCTTCGACGTGGATCCGTACACGGACGTGCCCATTGACCATTACGGCAAGGACGGCGAGGTCAAGTGGTCAGACATCAAGAGGATGGCGAATCGCCTGCCGACACTCCGGAACTTCGGTCATGACCCTCATGCGCGCGTACGGCGAAGAGCTTCTGAACCGGGAACAGCTTGCGCTGGTTCCTACGCCAACGGCCACGGCCACCCACAAGCCTGTTCCCCATCACCTGGTGGTCCAAGCGCCCGAGGATACTCTCGGCTTCCGGCAGCCTCGCTGCCAGCGTAGGGCTAGGCCTGGTCGGCGCCGGAAGCTCTGAGGATCCGTTTACGGGCGCTAAGAACACGGCGCAGTTGATTTCAGGAGTCGCCCTGCTCGGCGGCGGCGGATACCTGATCTTCTCTGGCTTCAGAGACATCCAGGACGCCAAAGCGAGTCCCTCCTGGGGCGTCATGGTCGGCAAACGCAACGGAATCGTCTACCAGAAGTCATGGTAAGGCCCGAAAACAGGCTCCCTACTTCCGCGAAGCCTGTTTAAACGCGATTATCTGCCTTATAGGAGCCGCTAAACGTTGCGACAGTATATTCGTTGACTTCTCCGCCCAAACCCGAAATAGCATCAGAGGTGCTTTCCATGAACATCCAAGAGATTCGGGCCTTCAAGATTGACCTGCTTGACGAAATCCATGAGATGTCCCAAGATCCCATCCCGGACATCGACGCGGTAAAGGCAACCGTCGAAAATTTGTTCGTCAAATTGGAGGCAAGCTGTGGCGAACGGGACGACACAACAGCCGTATGACCTTCCCAAGCTCATTGTCCGCGTTCAAGCCTGGCTGGATGAACGTGATGCTCTGGTAGATGACCTACGGACTGTAGCCAACCTGATGGCTGGCGATGACCCATTCCCCGAGACTCCAGCCAAACGCAAGCGACAACCAAAGCGGAAACGACGGGATTGAATAAACTATCGAACGACCACGCTTTTAGCACGGACACTAGCCCCAGGCTAGTCAACAAACAAGGAGAGATTGTCCGAATGCCCACAGCACTTGAGAAGATTCAAAGACTTCAAGAACAAATGGAAGAAGTAAAGGGCCAAGCCCTTGAGGAATTGCGCGAAAAGCGCCGCGAGGCCCAAGCCCAGGTCGCTGACATCGACCGCCAGATTGCCGAGCTTGGAGGTAGCAGGACGGGCAGCAAGGCCAAGGGAACCAGGCGCTCGTCCTCCGAGCTCACCTGCCCCATTTGCGATATCAAAGGCCACGATGGGAGAGCCCACCGGGGGCAAGGCAAGAACAAGAAAGCGTTCACCGAAAAGGAGCTGAAGGAGAGGAGCTTGCCTCTGGGATAGTAAAAAGCACCCAATTGGGTGCTTTGTCGTTTAGGCCGGATAGTCGTTCATACCCGAGCCCCATATTCTTTTAATTGTTGTGTGAACACTCCCATGTGATTGTTTCCTTCGTAAGGGTTCCCGAACGAGCGTTTCAGGAACCCTCGCTTGTTAATTGATACATTCAGACTAGCAAGCAGGAACGAGGTGGGCAAAAGAGGCTTCGGGGGCGGTTTTGCTGGGGCCGGATGTATTTCATCCTGACTCACCGGGAGCGCGGCTGGAAGTCTAGAATCTTGCAAGAGGAGTCAACGCCGAATGGTTCTCTCCAAGATGTTCCACTCCCATCGACCGCAAGTACAATTGCGTAGTGGACAAACTGGCGTGGCCGAGTATTCGGGACAGCCGGTAGATGTCCCCGCCCCTCCGGATATACGTGACGGCGAACTTGTGCCGGAATGAGTGCGGGTGGATGTGGTCCCCCTCGACGCCAGCATAACTGCAGACGCGCTTGATGTCCCGGTGCGCGTTCCGGTAGGCGAGCCGCAAGCCGTTCCTTGTGCAGAACAGGTACGGCGGCGACTTGAGGCCTGCCTTTGCGCGGAACTGGAGGTAGCGGAACAGCACCTTGCGGCATTCGTGGGAGGAGGCCATGCTTTACGTACTGTTCGAAGAGGTGGTCAAGGGACATCAGTTACCTGCTCAATCCGGCTTGCATCGTGCCCGGTTGAGGCAGGTAACTTGTTGGAACCAAAAGAAGTGGCGCGCCCGACAGGATTCGAACCTGTGGCCTTCGGCTCCGGAGGCCGACGCTCTATCCAGCTGAGCTACGGGCGCGTTCCGCTAGTTTATCAGCCCGTCGCGAAATGTCGCGACCGCATTCGAACCACACGCTCCGCTGTTAGTGTGTGCCAGCGCCTCGTGCGCCCTTCAGGAAGTTGATCAGCCCGTTCGTCGACCCGTCGTGGCTTGTCACCTGTCCTTCGGCCTCCAACTCGGGCCGGATACGGGTCGCCAGTTGCTTGCCGAGCTCGACGCCCCATTGATCGAACGAGTTGATTTGCCAGACGGCGCCCATCACGAACACCTTGTGCTCGTACATCGCCAGCAGCATGCCGAGCGTGCGCGGATCGAGCGTTCGGTACGCGAAGGTCGTCGAGGGACGATTGCCGGGGAAGATCTTGTGCGGCAGCCGCCGATCGAGCGTCTCACCAGCGAGGCCCTGCTCGATGAGCTCCGCTCTCACGGTCTCGGCCGGCTTGCCCATGGCCAGCGCCTCGGCCTGCGCCAGGCAGTTGGCGATGAGCAGCAGATGATGGTCGCCAATCGGGTGGTGCGTCTCGGCAGCGATCAGGAAATCACATGAAACGAGCCGCGTGCCTTGGTGGATGAGCTGATAAAAGGCGTGCTGACCATTGGTGCCCGGCTCGCCCCAGACGATGGGGCCGGTGCTGACGCCGACAGGCTGGCCCGCGCGATCGACGCGCTTGCCGTTGCTTTCCATATCGAGCTGCTGCAGAAACGCCGGAAGCCGTCGCAGGTACTGATCGTAGGGCAGCACGGCGTGCGTCTCGGCTCCCAGGAAGTTGGTGTTCCAGATGCCGAGAAGCCCCAGCGTCACGGGAATGTTGTCCCCGAGAGGCGCCGAGCGGAAGTGCTCGTCCATGGCAAACGCGCCGTCGAGGAGCTGCTCGAAGCGATCGAAGCCGATCGAGAGCGCGATAGGAAGACCGATGGCCGACCAGAGCGAGTAGCGGCCGCCCACCCAGTCCCAAAAACCAAACATGTGCTCGGCGGCGATGCCGAAAGCGCGCACTTCGTCCTCATTCGTGGAGAGGGCGACGAAATGGCGCGCCACGTGTCCCGGATCCTTGGCGACACCGAGAAACCACTCGCGCGCGGAACGCGCATTGGCCATCGTCTCCTGCGTGGTGAAGGTCTTCGATGCGATGGTGAAGAGCGTGGTCTCCGCCTTCAGCCCGCGCACGGTCTCGACCAGGTGCGTGCCGTCGACATTGGAAACGAAGTGCAGGCGAGGGCCCTCGCGGCCGTACGGCGTCAGCGCCTCGGTCACCATGGCCGGCCCCAGGTCGGATCCGCCAATGCCGATGTTCACGACGTCGGTGATCCGCTTACCGCTGTAGCCGGTCCACTTCCCCTGGCGCACCGCTTCGCTGAACTGCCGCACGTGATCGAGCACCGCCAGAACGTCGGGCATCACGTCGCGCCCGTCGACGAACAGGGGACGGCCCGACCGATTGCGCAGCGCCACGTGCATGACCGCCCGATTCTCAGTACCGTTGATCCGTTCACCCGCGAACATCTTGTCGCGCCAGGATTCGACCGCCGTCTCTCGCGCCAACGCCGCCAGCCGCGTCATCGTTTCGGTGGTCACGCGCTGCTTCGAGTAATCGACGAGCAGCTCGTCGAGACCGAGCGAGTGGCGCTCGAAGCGCCGGGGATCGTCACGAAAGAGGTCGCGCAGGTGCGCGCGGCCGACGCCGCTCAGGTGGCCTTCGAGCTTCTTCCAGGAATCGAGCTCGCGCACAAACATCGGGGGAAGTTTACGGTAGTTCAGAGTGCAGAGTTCAGAGTGCCCCTGCCGCCTGCCAACTCTGCACTCTGCACTCTGCACTCTGCACTCTGAGCTGCTACGATCACCCCATGTCTCTCCTGGACTCGCTCCGCCGCTACACGACTGTGGTCGCCGACACCGGCGATATCGAGGCGATCCGTCGCCATCGGCCACAGGATGCGACCACGAATCCCTCGCTGCTGCTCAAGGCCGCGCCGCAGGCCGAATATCGATCGCTCGTTGACGCGGCCCGAGGTGCCGCGGACGCGGTGTCGGGCCCACAAGCCACGCGGACCGAGGCGTTCATGGATCACCTCGCGGTGGCCTTCGGTATGGAGATTCTGAAGATCATCCCCGGCCGGGTCTCGACAGAAGTGGACGCCCGGCTCAGCTTCGACACCGAGGCGACCATCGAAAAAGCCAAGCAGTTGATCGCTCGCTACGAAGCGTCGGGTGTCTCGCGCGAGCGCGTGCTCATCAAGGTGGGCAGCACGTGGGAAGGCATTCGGGCCGCCAAGCGGCTGGAAGCCGACGGCATCCACTGCAACCTGACCTTGCTCTTCAGCTTCGCGCAGGCCGTGGCCTGCGCGGAGGCCAAGGTCACCCTCATTTCCCCGTTCGTCGGCCGCATCTACGACTGGCACCGGAAACAGGGGGGCGCCGAGATTCCGCCCGCCGACGACCCGGGAGTGGCCTCGGTTCGGCGGATTTACGATTACTACAAGAAGCACGGCTACACCACACAGGTCATGGGTGCCAGCTTTCGACGCGTGGATCAGATTACCGCGCTCGCCGGCTGCGATCTGCTCACCATCAGCCCGGAGCTCCTCGAGCAGCTCGCGCAGATGCCGGGCGAAGTCACACCGGCGCTGACGGTCGAGAGCGCGAGGGCGAGCGCCGAACCGCGCCTGCACCTGGACGAGCCGACGTTCCGCTGGATGCACAACGAAGACGCAATGGCCGTCGAGAAGCTCAGCGAAGGTATCCGCAAATTCTATGAGGATGCACGCAAGCTGGAACAATGGGCCGCGCTCGTGGCGGCGTAACGCTGGCGCCGAACCGCGCCGTTCTCGAGCGTTACAACACGGCGGCAGGGCTGTCACCGCCATCCGGTCGCGAACGCGAGGAGTCTCGATGAGCGCACGCACGTGTGCCCTGTCTTGGGCCGCGGCCTGCTTCATGGCTCCAGCGGCGGCCGCCGCGCAGAGTTCTGGCACGAGCGGCGCCCAGCAGCCGCCGCCGACCGCGCAGCAGAAGGAAGAACAGGCGAAGCGGTACGTGCAGGACGAGATCTTCCTGACCGACCAGTTCCGGCTCAATCTCGGCGCCCGGGTCGACAAGTTCAGCGTCATCGACAACGCGGTGTTCTCGCCACGGACGGCGTTGATCTACAAGCCGCTGCCCGATCACGCGATTCGGCTGTCGTACAACAAAGCCTTTCGCGCCCCCTCGCTCATCAACAACTTCCTCGATGTCGCCATCATCAACCAGCTCGATCTCGGACGGCGCAACCCCGCGCTGGCGGGCCGTCTCTACAACTTTCCGATCGATGCCGTCGGGAACGAGGGCCTCACCGAGGAGGCCATCCAAGCGTTCGAGCTCGCCTATACCGGGATCCTCGACCAGCGCACGACGCTCTCCGCGGCCGTTTACTGGTCGAAGAACAAGGACCTTTCGTGGTCTTCGTGACTCCGTGGCTATGGTTGTAATTTCTCGATGGCGCGCTCCAGATCGGCGCCCTTGCTCGTTCTCGTCGCCTCCCACAGGTCGCCCACCGCCGCCAGTCGATCCGGCATGCTGGCGATGGTGAAATCCTGCGGCTTCGGATCGCCGAACACCTCGTCCCATGTCAAGGGCGCCGAGACGCCCGCGAACGCGCTGGCTCTCGCGCTGTAGGCGCAGGCCAGTGTCTTGCCCTGAATATTCTGCAGATAGTCGACGTAGACGGTGCCGTTCTTGCGCTTGCGCACGGCGCGCTCCACGGTTGCCACCTTCGGGTGCTTCGAGGCCACGAGCGTCGCCACAATCTGGCAAAAGAGCATACCGGCTTCATAGGACGTCTGGTCTTCGAGCGGGATGAAGATGTGCAGGCCCTCCGATCCGGAGGTCTTGGGATATCCGGTCACGCCGAGCCGATCGAGCTCGTCGAACACCCACCGGGCAACGTCCAGGATCTGTGCAAACGTGGCCCCTGGCTGCGGATCGAGATCGATCGCCACCTGATCGGGATGATCGAGCGCCGGTAGGCGCGAGAACCACGGGTCCATCGAGATGGACGCGATCTGCGTCATATAGAGGAGCGTCTTCAGCTCGCCGCCAATCAGTCGCGCCGGCACATCATCGTCGGGCAGGGTGGCGACGCGTACTCCCGAGGGAACGGGTTCCGGCGCACGGTGCTGGTAAAACGCTTCGCCGTGGACACCGTTGGGCAACCGTTTCATGACGAGAGGACGCTCGTCCACCACTGGGAGAATGAGAGGAGCCACGCGGGCATAGAAACGCAGCAGGTCGCCTTTGGTGTACGCCGGCTCCGGCCAAAAGACCTTGTGTGGATTCGTGATCTCGAGCGTGTCGCCGTCGGGCAGTTGCAGCCGTCCGTTCTTGCGACGACTTTCGAAATCGTCGAGCTGCTCGGTCAAGCGCGCCGCTTCCGCTTGCCAACCGGCGAACGCCGCCTTGTTCCCGCTCTTCGCCCGCGCTTTGTCCTTCTCTTGTGTTCGGTCGGGCACCGGTCGAGGTGCGCTCGTCACCTGCGACGGCCGCTTGTCGTCACGAAGACCGAGGTAGGTCGGGTGTCGCAAGCGCTCTTCATCGGTCCATTCGCTGAATCGCACTTGGGCGACGAGCTTCGGCTTCACCCAGTGCGGTCGGCCCATCGTTCGCGGCTTCGTCGCGAACGGGCTCACCTCGGTCGCCAGCGGTTGCAGCACGGTCCACAGTCGCTCCAGCTCGGCGCCGTTGAAGCCGGTGCCGACTTCGCCGACGTGCACGAGCGTATCGCCACGCCACGCGCCGAGCACCAGCGAGCCGAAGCGGGCCCGCGTGCCCTTCGGCTCGGTCCAGCCGCCAACCATGAACTCGTCCTGCTGGAGGATTTTCATCTTCTGCCACTCTGGGCTGCGGCGACCATCGCGATACGGGGAGCGCGCGTGCTTGACGAGCAGCCCCTCCCAGCCTTCGCTCTTCGCCCGCTCGTAGAGCTGGTGGCCGTCCCCCGCGACCTGCTCGCTCATTCGTAGTTGTCGGTCATCACGGGGAAACTGCTCGAAGAGCGCCTCGAGCGCTCGGCGTCGTTCGATGAGCGGGCGGCTGCGCAGGTCTTCCTCTTGGTGGCGGAGGAGATCGAACGCGATGAACGCCGTCGGTTGTTCCTCGCGAGAAGGCTGCGGCTTCGAGGACCGATACGTCGGCGTCTTGACGTGAATGCGATTTTGCAGTCGCTGGAATCCGGCAGGGCGGCTCTCGGCGTCGAGCGCGACGATCTCGCCGTCGAGCACCACGGGCCCGGGCAGCGTCCGGCCCCAGTGCTCGAGCACCTCGACCACCTCAGGAAACTGCCTGGTCTTCTCGTTCCCGAGGCGCGACCACATCTGCACCCGCGCGCGCGCCGATCCTGGTTCGACGAGAACGATCGCGCGGATCCCGTCGTACTTGGGCTCGTAGACCAGATTGGGATCGGCAAGCGATGGATCGCTGGCTGGCAGCGTGGCGAGCATGGGGCGGAGCTTAGCGGCGTCGAACACGGTGTCATCCTAAGGCAATCGTGTCGGTGCGCACCGGTCCGCGCCCGCTCTTCGATGCGCAGTACAAGCTCCGTCCGGTGAGCTCGTCATGATGCAGTGCCGCCGCCTGGTCGAGCCGCTTCACCAGATCGGGGAGCGGGATTCGAAAGCGCCATTCGTCCGCTCGACCACCAATCCGTTGGAACGCCTCGCGCCATTCGGGCCACCAGGGCACGGCGGCCGTGGAGATGGGCTCGACGATCAACACACGCACGTCGCGCTCGGCGGCGCGCACCAGGTCGTGCAACAGGCGCGACCGCACCGGCTCGGCAAGCTCGTTGAGCGTATATGCGGCAATGATCGCATCGCCTTGTGCTGGTAACCTCACGCGGGCGAGGTCGCCTCGCCGCGCGACGCCGCGAAGGCCCAAGACTCGATACGTCCAGCGCGCTTCCGCGAGGGTCCAGGGATGCACATCGATGCCGGCGATCCTTGCCGGGCGTGCCGAGCTCAATGCCCAGGCGGCGCCGGCGACGCCTGTGCCACAGCCGAGATCGATCACCTCGGTCACATGCTCCGCCGGCCCGAGTTGGGCGACGATGGCGTGCACGAGCATGAAATGGATGGGCGCGTAGAACAGGGCGAAGGCGGCGCGCTTGCCAGCGCCGTCGAGAGCGCGACCTCGCGCCTGGCCGCGGCGTTCAACGTAGGTCGACGACAGCGCGCGCAGGGCTCGAGCGACCTCGCTCATCCGCAAGTCGGCCAGATGGCGCCGTTCGAGCGCGGTCAGCCAGGAATCCCAGCCGGGGATCTCGGGGACGACGGTCAACTGACGAGAACACACGGCGTGTGCTGAGTAGTGCATTTCATGATTACGGTGGTATGCGGCGGGCGATGCATCCCGCCTGGCGGCGTTGCTACTCTCTCAAATACGCTACGTATTCTCAGTTGTCGCACTTTGCCAGACGGCGGTGCCTCGCCGCCCTCGATGCGTCACCGTAATGATGAAACGCAGTACTAAGTTATCTTACTGACTGGTTCGTATGCCTGAGCAGACACCGACTGGAAAGCCAGAAGCGACACGACGGCGACGGATCTTGGTCGTCGTCCTCTCGACGTTCCTCATCATCGCCGTGGCAGTTGCCGTGTTCTTTGCGTCGCGGGCCGAGAACCTGGCCGAACGGCGATTGCGTGCCGCCACGATCGAGCTGCTCGAAAACCGCTTCGACAGCGAAGTGGAGCTGGGCCACGTCGAGCTGCAGCTTCGCCCGGCACTCCGCGTGCGATACGAGGGGCTGGTGCTGCGCCACCGCGGCCGTCGCGACATTCCGCCAGTCATCGCGATTCGATCGTTGACGCTCGAGGGGACCATGATGGAGCTGTGGAACCGGCGTGTCGACCGCGTCCACCTCGATGGCCTCGCCATCGTCATCCCGCCCCGTCGCGGGGAAGACCTGCCCAAGCTCGTGAAGAAGGACGAGCCTGCGCCCGCACCAGTGGCGGCTCGGACCGACGAGCGCCCGGATGTTCTGATCCGCGAGCTCGTCAGCGAGAACGCCCGCTTATCGATCATGCCGAAGCGCGACGACAAGCCCCCGCGCGAGTTCCTGCTGCACGCCATTCGGCTCGAGGGCCTGCAGTTTGCCGAGCCCACACCCTTCCAGGCGTCGCTCACCAACCCTATTCCGGAAGGCCGCATCGAAGCCGTCGGCACGTTCGGACCTTGGGAGAGCGAAGAACCGAGCCTCACGCCCGTCACCGGCACGTTCACCTTCGACGCCGATCTCGGGACCATCAAGGGCATCGGCGGCCAGCTCGATTCGGAAGGGTCCTTTGCCGGACCGCTCGAGCGCATCGATGCGAGCGGCCATACGGAAACGCCGGATTTCCGCATCACCGCGACGAAGGGTCACCCCGTCCGGCTCGCCACGACTTTCGACGCCACCGTCGACGGCACCAACGGCGACGTCATCCTCGAGCAGGTCGAGGCCAAAATCGTGCAATCCCTCTTTCTGGTCAAAGGGCCGGTTGTGGGCGTCAAGGGGATGAAAGGCCGCCACATCATGCTCCATGTGACCACCAGCACGGCGCGGCTCGAGGACGTGCTGACGTTGGTGCTCAAAGGATCGACGCCGCCGATCGTGGGCAAGCTGGGCGTACAGGCAAAGCTCGATCTGCCGCCCAAGGGCGCCGATCTCGACGTGATGGAGCGCATGACGCTCGACGGGCAGTTCACGATCGACGATGCGCGGTTCACGAGCGAGCAGGTGCAGGAGAAGATCGACGAGCTGGCGCGGCGCGGCGCGGGGCGCCCCAAGGACGCGGCGATCGACAACGTGCTATCGGACATGCGCGGCCGACTGCACATGGCCGACGGCCGCATACGCCTCACGGGTCTGACGTTCACCGTGCAGGGCACGACCATCAACATGAACGGGGTGTACAACGTCCGCTCTGAGGCGCTGGACTTTCGCGGCGTCGTCTTGCTGAAGGCACGTGCGTCGCAGGCGATGACCGGCTTCACCTCGCTCTTGCTGAAGCCATTCGATCCGCTGCTCCGAAAGCAAGGTGCCGGCACGCGGCTCGCGATCAAGGTGACGGGCACACGCGACAAGCCGGAATTTGGCCTCGATCTCGGACGAACCTTCAAGGGACAGTGAGTGGGAGCAAGGGGAGTGGGGTGAGTGACGGGGATCGAACCCGCGACAGCCGGATCCACAATCCGGAGCTCTACCACTGAGCTACACTCACCACAGCGTGAAGAAACCCCGATCATAGCACGTCGTTTTGCCCCTTCCGGGGCGCGCCGCCGCTCGTCTCGCCTGCCGCTCTCGATCGTTCGGCCATGATTCCGCTTCTCGGACCGCACGATCCCTTCCCCCCGATCGAGCGTGCGCTGCGGCAGCCGAATGGACTGCTCGCCGCGGGCGGCAGCTTGACCGTGCCGCACCGTGCTCTGGTGGTCGCCCGATCCGCGGATGGTGTTGTTCGTCGACGAGTTTCGGCCGTCGCGGTCGCTGGCAAAGCGCCTGCGCCGTGGCGACTACGAAGTGACAGCCGACCGCGCGTTCGCCGGGGTGCTGCAGGGGTGTGCCGAGCCGCGTCGGAACGACCAGGGGACGTGGCTCGTTCCGCAGATGATGCGCGCATACGAGCGGCTGCACGCGGCCGGCGTCGCGCACTCGATCGAAGTGTGGATGGACGGCGCGCTCGCCGGGGGGCTGTACGGCGTGGCGCTCGGGCGCGCGTTCTTCGGCGAATCGATGTTCGCGCGGCGGACGGATGCCTCGAAGATCGCGTTCGCGCACCTCGTGGCACAACTCGCTCGCTGGGCGTTTCCCCTCATCGATTGTCAGATGAGCACGATGCACCTGGCGTCGCTCGGCGCACGCGAGGTGTCACGCGCGGCGTTTGCGCGCCTGATCGAGCCGCTCGTCGGCCAGCAGGGCATCGCTGCGCCGTGGCGGCTCGACACGAGGGGTGGATAGCCCGCAGCGCACGGCGAAAACCGCGCCCGCAGGCATGGCTCCGTAGGCCCGCTTCGCGCGGTGGGCGGCCGGCTCCGGGCCGTGTGCCTCGCGGCTCCCGCCGCTCGGTGCGGACCGATCGCAGACGCGCTCAATTCATGGTCTTTCTCCCACCGGCAGGCCGCCTCCCGCGCAAAGCGCGGCCTTCCAGTCGCGCCAGGGTGGGGACGCGAGAGGTTCGCCTCACCGGCGGCCGGCCTCGACGTGATCGACGAGCGCCTGAAACCGGGGATCGCCGCGAAGCGGATCCATCGCCGGATCGCTGGCGAGAAGGGCCATCATACCGATGCGCTGATCGAGCGCGTCCTGCAAGCGCGCCAGCGCCTGGTCCGGCTGGTCGAGCCACAGATGGTGCACGGCCATTTGATACGGGCTGACCCACCGTTTGCTGGCTGCTTGCTGCAGTCGATTCAGTCGCCAAGCCCACATGGCGTGGAGTTGCGCGGCGGGGCCGATCGCGGGCTGGAACACCGCCGTGGGGTCCGTGCCGGCCGGCAGCGTCGCCCGGGCGGCGGCGACCGCTTCGGCCAGCAGACCGCGCTGAAGGAACGCCCGTTCGAGGCAGGCTTGCGCCTCGAGCGACTGCGGGTAGATGGCCAGCGTGTGCTGGCACGCGCGCGTGGCGTCGGTTGGTTGTCTCAGATGCAGGTGGAGCCAGCCGACGTCGGTGTTCGCGCGCGCCGAGAGCGGGTCCAGGTCACGAGCGGTCGTGATGTGCTGCACGGCTTCGTCGAACCGTCCCAAGGCGACGAGCGACCAAGCGTAGTCGTGGTGAGCCGCGCCGTTGCTCGCGTCGATCGATAGCGCCCTCGCGAACGACTGCGCCGCCCTCGCGGGCGACCAATCGAACCAGAACTGCACCAGCCCTGACGCGACGTGCGCCTCGGCCAGCGCAGAATCGAGGGTGATGGCGCGTGCGGCGGCGTCGGCCGCGTCTGGATAGGCGCTGAGCGGGGCGCGCGCGCCGATCATCACTTGCAGGTGACGCGCTTCGGCGAGTTGGGCCCACGCTGCGGCGAAGGCCGGATCGCGGCGAAGGGCGCTTTGCAATTGCTCGACAGCCTTGTCGACGTCGTCAGCCGTGCCGCGATGCATCCAGTAGCGTCCGCGCAAATATTCGTCCCAGGCCTCGGCGCTGCCCGTCGGAGATGGGATCGGCCGCGCATAGTCACCCGGCACGAGCTCCAGCGCCAGGGCGCGCGCCACGCGTGCGGCCACCTCGGTCTGCAGCGTCATCACATCGGCGGCCGATCGCTCGAAGCTGTCCGACCATCGCTGCGTCTGATCGGCCGTGCTCACGAGCTCGGCGGTCACCCTGAGCCGGCCTCCGTCGCGGCGCACGCTGCCTTCGAGAACGTAGGCGACGTGCAGCTCCCGACCGATCTCCGCGACGGTTTTCTGGGTCCCGCGGTAGGTCATCACGGAGGTGCGGGAAATGATGCCGAGTCGATTCGGGCTCACACCTCCGAGTTGCGCGATGAGCTCGTCGGTCAGCCCGTCGGCGAGATACTCGTCGTCGATATCGCCCGTGAGATTGAGGAAGGGGAGGACGGCCATGCGAATCCGATTGCCAGGATCCGCAGCGGTGGCTGCGGGAGCACGCGCCAGCCACAACCAACCGAGGAGCGGCAACAAGGCGATGAGGACGCCCACCGTCCACGGCAGTCGGCGCCGGCGCCACGAGAAGCGCGAGGGTACGAGGGACGGTGCACCAGCCGAGCTCGTCACTGCCGGCCGATCCACAGCGGCGGGCGGTGACTGAGGGGCCGGACGGCTCGCGACGGGTGCAATGAACCGGTAGCCCTTCCGGGGCACCGTCTGCACAAACCGCGGGTTGTCCGACGCGTCGCCGAGTGCCGTACGCACTTGCAGGATGCAGAAGTTCAGGCCGCGCTCGAAATCGACGAAGGTGTCCTCGCCCCAGAGGTGCGCTTTGATCTCCTCGCGCAGCACGACGTCGCCCGCGCGTGAGACGAGCAGCGCCAGCACTCGCGCCGGCTGAGGGGAGAGCTTCACCGGCTGCCCCTCGCGCTTCAGCTCGCCGGAGCGAACATCGAATTCGAAGGTGCCGAAGAAGAGCGGCGAGGCCTGACGGGATTCGCTGTTCGTCATTCGAGAGCGCGGCCGGCCATTCAACTATAGACGCGCCCTCGCCCGAAGGCCATCCGTCGACGCGCCAGCTCACTAATGCATCCCTACAATCCTCTCGACGGCAGATACTTACGGGCTCATCTTCTTCTGAGAAGCATCTGGCGCCACCGGTATGGCACACTCGGCGCTTTCGAGACATCGTGGCTACGGAGAATGCACATGAACGGACGAGAGTCACGACGACGATTCATCACCGGGACCGCTGCCGGCGTGGCACTGGTTGCCGGTCCGTACGGCGCCTGGGTGCGGCTCGCCAGCGCGCAGACGCCGGCCGCTGTCGCGCCGCAGGTTCCGCCACGGCCGCCGGCACTGGCGCC